>CAZKDW010000006.1:19233-20709 GCA_964551625.1 uncultured Thermotogae bacterium
CTGGAGCATCTGCTTCAACGGTGGACGCGAATCAGGCGAAGATCGAGAAGAAGAAGGCCAAGGCACAAGTCAAACGGCTCAAGAAATCCTAGAGCCGTTTGGTCAGATGATCGATATCTATAGATTCAGTCGCGTTAGCTTTCGTCTTTCGAGTGCGCGACGATTTCCATTCCGTTGTAGTACCCGCAATGCGGGCATACTCGGTGAGGAAGTTTCGTCTCGTGACAATGCGGGCACTCGCTCGACGCAGCAACGCTCATATGTCGCCAATGATTACGGCGCATGCGTCCTTTGGAACGCGATGTTCGATATTTTGGGACTGCCATGTTTCCTCCTTCAACAACCAAAAAGAGCCACTCCGAGGAGTGGATTCTCTCACAAAGCAGTTTAGCCGCTGGTAGGCTGGGCCGCAACCTCAAGCGTTAGCGTCACGGGTCCATCGTTTTCTAGTCGAACAGCCATCTTGGCTCCAAATTGACCCGTCTGCACTTCAACCTTCTCGGCCTGGAGCGCATGGACAAAGGCATCGAACAAGGGCTCAGCCAATTCAGGCGGGGCCGCATGCACAAAACTCGGGCGGCGCCCCTTGCTGATGTCCGCATAAAGCGTGAATTGTGAAACAGCCAGTATTGCCCCTCCGATGTCACGCACCGAAAGATTCATCCTGCCATCATCGTCCTCAAAGATTCGCAGATCGATGATCTTCTTGGCTATCTTAGCAAGATCCACGCCCGCATCGTCGGAGCCAATCCCGACAAGCAGGAGCAGTCCGCGATCGATGCTGGCAATCTGATTCCCCTCGACATCGACTGACGCAGTCGCAACGCGTTGCAGAATAATTCTCATCAGGACTCTTCGTCTTGAAGACGCTCGGCGTGATCAATCAGCCGTTGCAATGACGCGTCGGACAAACCGGCAACACGTGCACGCAAGGCAAGCTCAAGTTTCTCCCGAGCTACGTGAACCTTGACCGTCTGATGAAATGCGCGTTCAACGAGTCGGGGTGCACGCGTATTAGCGTAGGCATCGACGTAATTCACGCGCCATCGCGGGAACTGGTTGAGCAATCCAATGGCAATCTCCACCATTCTCTTGATGTTGGGCGCCCGCGTCTCGAAGACATGGTTGATATGATTGGCCACTTTCTGATTATCGGTGAAGAAGAGCACGGATTGCGGGTTGTAGGCAGCCGCGAACCTGCATGCTTCAATCAAGGCTTGGTACTCAGCAACTTCCGTAGTCGCTCGCCCGATGAGCTTGGATACCTCTTCGATAACATTGCCTTCAGGGTCTGTAATAGCAATCCCGATCGCCGCTTCGCCGGGATTCCCCTTGGCCTCGCCATCGACGTAAACAAATAGTTTATCCATTAGTGGGTCCACCAGGATTCGAACCTGGGACCGACCGGTTATGAGCCGGTTGCTCTAACCGCTGAGCTATGGACCCGATGCCCATGCAGGATAAGTGGCATCGGAT
>CAZKDW010000007.1:0-17500 GCA_964551625.1 uncultured Thermotogae bacterium
ATGAACACACCCTCATCGACGTCATCCGATTCGACGCCCAGGACCTCCCAAGCTGCAGCTACCATTTACCTGGTCAGCCGGTCTGTCGATCGGCTATCCGAAGGCCGCCGCCTGGCCGCCTCCGTAGTTGCAACGTGTGAATCAGACACGTCAAAGGCCATTCGCGGCATCCACCCTGATGTCATCGAGCTATCGCCGCCTGAAGGGAAAGAAAGAATCGGCATTGGCCAAGTGCGAGAGGTGATCCGATCTGCTCAGTTCGCGCCCGTTCAGTCCGTGTGCAAGGTTTGCTTAATCGTCAAGGCAGAGGGATTGACTCTTGAGGCAGCCAACGCCCTGTTGAAGATTCTGGAAGAGCCTCCGCGCGGGCTTCGCTTCATCCTTCTTGCCGAGCATCCATCTGACTTGTTGCCCACGATCGTGTCACGTAGCCGGCTGATTCGAATGCCCATTGCGTCAGCCTCCCAACTATCTGAGAGGCTGATCGCTGCCGGCTATGTAGACATACATGCTCAGTGGATCACGCGATTGGCATTACGAGATGGCGAGCTAGATCAACTGCTGGCGTCTCCCATGGACATTGCTCATTGGCTTTCCGATGCAGCCGCAGCACCATCGGCTGACGACATGGGAGCCATCATGGACGCTGCGTTGGTCGGCAACGCCATCGTGCGCCGTCAAGCTCAGCTTCATCTGCTGAACAAGATGGCGTCGCGTGATGGAGAGCTTCTCACCGTCGGCATACGCATCCTGGCATCGCAGACCCGCGAGGTCGTCGCCCAGCTCCTTCATGATCTGCTGGTTCTAACATTCGATCTCGTGCGATCTGCCCGTCAACCGGTGGCTTTCCGCGATCCACTCGCAGCGGAGGTTCAGGACTCCTTGGGAATACAGCGTCTTCATGCCTTCTGCTTCGCAATTGACGATGCCCATCGCTCCTTGGCTGTCTATGGGCCCGTCGAGGGGATTCTGTTATCCTTGTTCTTGATGCACGAAGGAGAAACTCATGGCAGCTGAGCGCGTGGTGCTGGTTCATGTTCAGAATCTTGATCGCGAGACCGTCTATTTCAGTGCGGGCAGCTTATCCCTGTCAGTCGGGGATTCCTGCATCGTTGAACATAGCGGACTCCGATTGGGCGTCATGATGGGAGATCTCGAAGCAGGCGAAGGCCTGGGCGAGCAGTTAGAGCCCGTTGTCCGCGTTGCCACGCCAGCAGATATTGAGACCTATCAGTACAACCAAGCCGACGCCGAACGAATCATGTCCTCCACGCGCGATGTGATCGCCCACCATGAGCTGCCCATGCATCTGGTCGCTGCCGAATATACGCTCGACAGAAAGCAGCTTCGCATCTACTTCACTGCTCCTCATCGCGTTGACTTCCGCTCACTCTTGCGCGATTTGGCGAGCCGCTATGGCACACGCATCGAGCTTCGGCAAATGGGAGCCAGGGATGAGGCTCGTATCAAGGGTGGCTTGGGCCGCTGTGGCCTGGAGATTTGCTGCCATCGCTTCTTGCGCGATTCCAATCCAGTTCCCATGGAGATGGCCTATGATCAAGAGCTGTTCGTATCGCCTGAACGCATCACAGGAGCATGCGGGCGGCTGATGTGTTGTCTAGCCTATGAACACAAGGCCTATCAGCAGGAGTTGGCCGGCGTTCCAAAGTTGGGTGCCCAAGTCGAGTGGGATGGCAAGAAAGGCAAGCTGATCTCTCACAACATCTTTCGTAAGACCGTCACAATTCTGACCGAGGGCCGTGAACGTCTTGAAGCGCCTGTTGCCGAAGTTACAGTGCTTCGTCCGGGGAGGCCACGAAAGCACTAAGTTCGGCACCAACTGATTGCAGCGCATGCCACTCGTCTTCAGAAAGTGTCGCTTCGACGTTGGCTCCCGCTTCAACATACCCAACAATGCGAGCCCGTCCTGCTGCCACAAACGGATGTAGCGCATAGAGTGCCTGATGAGGCATAGTGAATGCTCGATCAACGCTCTTGGCGAACAATCGCTCAGCGACAAGCTCCTGAAGCTCGCCAACATGCGTCCCACGCGCGGCAGAAATTGCGATTCCCTCAATACTCGTCGAGAAGCTGCCTTCGCAATTATCGATCTTGTTCAGCACTGTCAGGATGGGTGGGTGATCTTCGCCCTCTTGGAAAACTTCACTCTCCAGCGTTCCCATAACCGATCGCACGTCAGCTTCCCACGATGGCTTGGACACATCGACCACGTGAATGAGTAGATCTGCCGTCTTCGCAGCCTCAAGGGTCGCAGCAAATGCGGGGACTAGATCGTGAGGTAGATCTTGGATAAATCCAACAGTATCCGCGATCAATACGCTCCTCCCTGGAACGATCTCAGTACGGCGTACCCGAGTATCCAATGTAGCGAACAGCTTGTCCTCAACGAAGACGTCCGACGAGCACAAGCGATTAAGGAGGGTTGATTTGCCGCTATTGGTGTATCCGATCAGAGCGATTTCAGGTATCAGACTCTGCGTTCGCATATGGCTACGCACAGCGCGTTCTTTTGCCGCCTTCTTTAATCGGCCTTCCAAAGTATGGATTCGAAGATTAATCTTGTTTCGATCCAATTCCAATTGTGTTTCTCCTGGGCCTCTTGTTCCCACGCCACCGACGGCTCCGCCGCCAGAACGTGATAGTGATGTACCCCAACCTCGCAATCGCGGTAGCAGGTAGTGGAGCTGGGCAAGTTCCACCTGCAGTTTGGCTTCCTTGGTGGTCGCCCGTTGCGCAAAGATGTCCATGATGAGCTGGGTTCGGTCAACTACTTTCCTGTTCAAGGCCTTTTCCAGGTTTCTCGCCTGAGCAGGACGCAGTTCTTCATTGAAGATGACGACATCGGCTTCCAGTTCACCCATCGCCAGCTTCAGCTCCTCAACCTTGCCTCGTCCAATAAATGTCGCTGGATGAGGCTTAGGACGCTTCTGGACCATGACAGCCAAGGTGGGGATGCCAGCTGTATCAGCAAGCAACTCAAGCTCTCGAAGCGACTCCTCTTCTTCCTCACGTCCATAGAGAATGCCAACAAGAATCGCTCGCTCCGTGCCCGTAACACGAGCACGCAGTCCCAGTCGATCTTCGACAAGCAGTTCTTCTCTATGCAGCGTTGTCTCGTCGCTCAATATGCGCTCCTATAGCCCGCAATTTCGTCTCCAGATTCGCATGCCCCCGATCGATGTGCGCCAAGCCGGTTACTGTCGTTCGCCCTTCAGCAGCCAAGCCAGCAAGAATAAGAGCCGCGCCCCCGCGAATGTCCGGTGCTTCTACAGCCTGTCCAGTTAGTGTCCCTCCGCCGTCAATCATCAGTGTCGAGCCATCTTGAATCAACCGAGCTCCCATCCTACTCAGTTCACGCGTATAGGCAAATCGGCGCTCAAAAACAGACTCTACGATCGAACTACGCCCAGTAGCCGTTGACAGATAGGCAGCCATAGGCGGGTGCAGGTCCGTCGGAAACCCCGGATATGGCGCCGTAGCAATCTGGATGGCTTCGGCATGTCCCAGGCTACGTGCTGTGATCGTCGAGTCATCTACCTCTAGCTCAAGCCCTGAGGCTCTCAGCGATGCCACAAACTCTCCCAAATGCTCAGCGCGAACCGGCGATACAGACACACTTCCCCGCGTAATCGCACCGGCGAGCAGCATCGTGCCCGCTTCCATGCGATCGGGGATCAACGTATGTTCTGCCCCACTCAACGATCGTTGTCCTTCGATGTGAATCGTGCGATCGGTGACAGAGATGATGGCTCCCATCTTCTTGAGCAGGTCGATGAGATCCATAACCTCCGGCTCAGTCGATGCGTTATGAATGCTTGTGTCTCCTGTTGCTAGGCAGGCAGCCATGATGATCTGCTCTGTCGCCCCAACAGAAGGGAAGGGGAAGTGAATAGCCGCGCCGGTCAGCCGCTCGGCAGTGACAACGACAGATCCGATCCTCTCTTCGACATGTGCGCCCAAAGCTCGCAGTCCGTCCAGATGGAGGTCTACGGGACGTGCACCAATGGCGCATCCGCCAGGTAGAGGAACCACGGCTCTACCCAATCGAGCGACAAGAGGGCCAAGCACGAGAAAAGATGCTCTCATTTGCCCCACAGAATAGGCGTTGGCTTCAGGAATGAGTGTGCCACCCGATGCGATAGATACATTGGCCTCATGCCGAACGACCCGTTTTCCCAAGGCTCCAAGCATATAGAGAATGGTGTTGACATCACGCAATTGGGGCACAGCGTGAAGGATAACTTGATCTTCGGTCAGCAATGAGGCAACACACGCAGGCAAGGCCGCGTTCTTGGCCCCACTAATGGACACACATCCGCGAAGCGGTTCTCCCCCCTCAATCACCAGTGAATTCATCAATTACGGGAGGTATCGTTCAGGATCAATCGGATACTCGCCATTACGAAGCTCGAAGTGGAGGTGGGGGCCAGACGATATCCCTGTGTTTCCAGATTGAGCAACAGCTTGTCCCATCTCAACATACTGCCCTGCAAAGACGAAAGAATCGGACAGATGGCCATACAAACTGATGTAGCCGCCTGCGTGTTTGATAATCAGCAGATTGCCATATCCTGGCTGCTCTCCATAGAAGAAGACCTCGCCTCCAGCAGCAGATCGCACCGTCGTCCCTTCTGGCACGTCGATGTCAATGCCATCGTGATTCTCTGCATTCCCGAGCACGGGGTGAATTCGTGGGCCATAGGAAGAGACAACCTCGCCTTCTAGTGGCCAGATGAACTGACTGGGAACGCCCTTAGACAGAACGACAGCATTGTTCCAGAACGAGGTGGTCACACCGGGAATCAGCATCCGATCTCCTGCAAAGATCGTTGACTGATCCGTCAGATCATTCGCATCAGATAACGTTTGCACAGGAACAGAATAGGATCGAGCAATATCTGTCAAGGTTTGCCCCTGCTTGATAATGTGAACGATTCCTTCCGCTGAAGCATAGAGGACTTGATTCGGCTGCAGTTGCTCTCCACCAAACAGCTGATTGCTGGCTAGTAAGTTGGACACTGTCACACCAAGTGTTGTAGCGACGTCTGCGATTGACTCGCCATCTTCTACTGTGTGCTTCAAGAACCGCTCAGTACTCGCCGTGGCTCCATCGTCAATCACGTCGTCGTCAACGGGATCCTCGACAGTTGTTCCATCATCAACAGGATTGACGATGCCATTGTCATCGGTGATGTTCAGGCCAACGTCCGTGCTGCGCGTGCAGCCCGAACGCATCAACAGTGGAAAGAGAATGAGGGCAAGGACGAATAGAACTGCAATAGCTACTCGATCCATGCGGAGGGGTTTCTTGACCGGATAGCGATTGCCTGATGTATTAGTCACTCTTCATCAACTCAAGGAACTGTTCATTGTCCTTAGTCGCCTCCATCTTTCCTTTGACGAACTCCATCGCCGCCATCGGATCATTTAGATTGCTCATCATCTTACGTAGGATCCACACTCGGTTCAATTCTTTCTCGCCAAGCAACAAGTTTTCTTTTCGTGTTGCAGACTGTTCAATGTCAATTGCGGGGAAAACGCGCTTGTTTGAGAGATTGCGATCCAAGACCAGCTGCATGTTGCCCGTGCCCTTGAATTCTTCAAACACGACCTGATCCAATTTGCTACCCGTGTCCACGAGTGCAGTCGCGATGATGGTGAGACTTCCACCATTCTCCATGTTTCGTGCTGCTCCGAAGAATTCTTTCGGCTTGTAGAGGGCAGATGGATCCATACCGCCTGAGAGCAATTTCCCTGAGGCTGGAACGGACAGGTTGTAGGCACGTGCCAATCGAGTGATGGAGTCCATCAGAATGACCACGTCATGTCCTAGCTCAACCAATCGTTTTGCTCGATCCGTGACAAGCTCCGCGATGCGCGTGTGATGCTTGGGCTCCATGTCAAAGGTCGCAGCCACGACTTCTCCTGATTCAATGGATCGGGTGAAATCGGTGACTTCTTCAGGTCGCTCATCAACGAGCAAGACGAACAGCTTCAAATCAGGATGATTGGCGTTGAGGCCGCTGGCGATCTGCTTGAGCAATGTCGTCTTCCCTGCCATCGGCGGCGATACGATCAATCCGCGCTGCCCTTTCCCGATTGGACAGAATAGATCAATGATACGAGTGGAGATCTCTCCTGCATCATGCTCCAGGCGCAAATGCTCATCGGGGTGAAGCGGCGTGAGGTCTCTGAAGCGGGCTCGGCGGCGAGCGCTATCAGGATCACCACTATTGACGGTCTCCGCCTTCAGCAAAGCGAAATAGCGTTCATCGTTCTTCGGAGCGCGAATGGCACCGGTTACCAGGTCCCCAGCGCGTAGCGCAAGGCGCTTGATCTGCGAAGGAGAGATATAAACATCAGTTCGGCTGGGCAAGCTTGTCTTGCCTCGCAGGAATCCATATCCATCAGGATGTAGTTCCAAGACGCCTTCTGAAAACCGCAACTCACTCTTCTTGGCAAAGAGCGTCATAATGGAACGCAGCACATCATCTTGTCCAGCGTGTTTGCCGTTCTTAATCTCCAGCTCTTCGGCCAGCGCGAACAATTCGTCGATCGTCTTCCCCTGCAGTTCTCTGACTTCCATATTTCATCACCTCGGAACTAAATCCCTCTGCTGATTATCAACACAGTTACCAATACGTAGGCCACAAAGAGAATGATGGAATCAATACCAACTCCAACAAGCCTTCGACGTGACCGAACTCCAATGGCGATCATTGCGATCACCGCTAACAAGATGCCGCAAATGGCGACAATTAACTGATCTACTTCCCCTCCACGCAGGTTGGCAAGAATCGAACCCGATCGATACGCCGAATCGGCGAAGAAGATCGTCAAGATATTGAACATGTTGGAGCCGAACAAGTTACCGACGATCATATCGTAAGCACCAATTCGCAGGGCACCAATCGATGCAGCCACCTCGGGCAAGGACGTCACAACTGCTACGAGAACCGCTCCCATGAATGACGCAGACAACCCCGTAGCCAGGGCAATCTCCTTGCTCGCTCGAATAAGAAAGATGCCAGAGACGATGACGACAACGGCACTAATAGCGAAGCCGACGAGCGCTTTCTGAAGAGACATCGACCCTTGAGAGACTTCCTCAATCTCTACTTGTTTCTTCTCCGCATGGAAAAGGAGGAAGACGCCGGCAACATAGCCAAACAGGATGAGCCAGCTGAATGGACTGATTCCCAGCCACGTCAGTGGTGATCCGATGACAATGCCCAACGCTGCAAACAAAGTGAGCAGTACGGCAACACTTCCACTAAGCACGTGATAGGACCGGACTTTTAGCAAGAAGGGGCCGCGCCCGAGCAACAGAACATCCAAGACAGCGATAATCACGACATTAAACAGATTCGAGCCAAATGCGTTGCCAAGCGCAATATTGGGCGCATCAATCATCGCTCCAGTGACTGTTGTCGTCATCTCAGGAATCGATGTCAAGGTCGCCAAGAACAACAATCCGATCCAACCCTGGCCAATTCCCGTATGGCTTCCAATGGCCTCTCCATAAGGCGCCAGACGGATTCCCGCCAAGATAATGGCTGAGGCGGAAAGAAGGAAAATGAGCCAGTCTACGATCATTGAACTCCTATCGGATCGGTCGTCGTGAACCTCGCAGAACCTTGCAGCCAGATGCCTGCATCTGTTTGCTAGAGGTCGAGCTTGTTCAGATTTTTAGTTTCTTGAACAGCCACTTGACCATGTGGCCATACATCTTGAATCTGTCAATCATGCCTTTTGTGAACCCGCGCTTCTCTTCCTTGAGAACGTGGGTAACGCCTTCGAGCTTGATGTATTCGGTCGCCCAATTCTCCTTGGCTGCCAATCGAGAGAGAGCAAATTCAATACCGAAATCAACTTCTGCCACTTCTGTGACGCTCTGCTTGGCGCGATCCCATTGTTTTCGGGTCAGCACACGCTGCCCTGAAGCATAGGGATTAATCTTCTGAGCAAGATCCGTCTTCTTTCGTCCATTGGCAAATACACCAACAGCCATATCCAGTTTCATGTCCCGATAGCCGACGATTAGTTTGTCGACATGCGCTGTCGTTAAACCAACAAGATCTGCATCTAAGAACAAGAAGGTATCATTCTTGGCGAGCGATACGCCACGGTCCAGTGCCGCTGCCTTTCCGCTATTCTCTGGCAACTGAACGACTTGAACGGGAAATAGCTTTGCTTCATCTGCTGTCCCATCGTCTGACCCATCGTCCACAACAATAACGTCATCGACCCATTGACTGGCAATGACAGGACGCAGGACAGAGCTGATTCGCCCAGCCTCATTGTATGCGGGTACCACCACGGAAATTCCCATTTGATTAGCTAGTAATGTTTGAACTGTTTCTTGTTTCCCCGGTATTTCGTTCGTATCTTAGCCATTGGCGCAGGGCAAGTCAATTCTCACCGCGTCGAAGTCGATGGCTTGAGATCGATCACTCGCTCAACTCGTCAAACCATCGAACAGCTTCTGTTAGCAAAGTATCCTCATTCGGCATGGTCTCAATGGTCACAGGCAAGGATTTCGCGAGTAGCTTCCCATAGCCACGCGTAACAATCCGTTGGTCTGTCACGAAGACCAATCCTCCGTCTCCCGTCGTCCGGATCAGTCTGCCCACACCTTGCCGCAGCTTCAGTCCAGTCAGAGGCAGCGATAGCCCCATGAACGGGTCTCGTCCGTTTCTAGCCATCCGCTCGCCCATCGCAGACAACACAGGGTCGGTCGGCACAGGAAACGGCAAACGAGAGATCAGCAGCATTTCTAGCTCGTCGCCTGGAAAATCGACACCTTCCCAGAAGCTCTCCGTGCCGAGCAGCCACATGGGCGACTTCGCCCCCCGAAATCGATCGATCAGCGCCGTGCGAGACAGCTCTCCTTGAACCAGCGTGTTGACATGCGAAGGCAAGTGATTCTTGACCGCCTGCATCATGGCATAGGACGTAAACAGAGCCAGCCCATTCTTGCCGATTCGATCTGCCAGCGACGCAATCAGATCCGCTACAGATTCAGCATAGGGAAGCAGCTCCCCGTGAGCAGGCGGAACATAGCGGGGGACAAGGATTCGCATGCGCTCGTCATAAGAGAACGGGCTCTCAGCCAGCATGGTGTCGATGGGGAACACGTCTTCAGAGAGACCGATAGATCGACAAAGATAGTCAAATGTGCCAGCCAATGACAGCGTGGCCGATGTCAGTACCAGGGACTTCAATTTGGGGTACAGTAGCTGCTCCAGAAAAGGGGCCACGTCCAGAGGTGTCGCGTGGAACATCAGCGTATGAGGCGAGCGTTCGTACCAATGCACGGTGTTTTCAGATGGCAGCTTGGACATCGTGGAGACCACATCGTTAAGTCCTTGAACCACTCGAACGTGGCCTTCAAGCTCCTTTAGTGGCTCCTCGTCTTCAATATAATCTGCCAATGAATCGAGGGCATTCTCCAACTGAGTCAGCAATAGGGGCGTCTCTCCCACTTCTTCAGAGAGTTCTGTCAGCTCGGAAAACTCCGCGCGTCGCTCGTCAGGCAAGTGCTGAGACAGTTGCCGAAAAACCGTGCTCACTTGCACGCGAAGTCGGCTGAGAAGGGACTCAATGCGCTCAGTTTCGTTACGAGCGCCAACAAACGGCGTCCGCTGCAGCCACCCCCTTCTTCTGCCCGAGGGGGAAAGATCATCGGCCAATCGCACGAACGACCGCTCAACCAATTGCCGGGAGAATGCTGTTCGCGCAACCGATTCCAGCGTATGCGCCTCATCGATGACTAGGTGCGTGTATTTGCCGAGCACGACGTTATCGACGGCAAGATCAGCCAGCAACAACGAATGGTTCACCACCACAAGGTCAGCCCGCCGCGCACGGCGGCGAGCGAGGACAGAGAAACAGTCCTCACTGAATGGGCAGAATGCGCCCGTGCAATGATGAGCAGAATCGCAGAGTCTTCGCCAGAGAGCTTTCGCTTCAGGCTGAGCCTGAAAGGCACTGTTCTCTTCGATATCCCCTGTTCCAGTCTCCATCATCCATCGTGCCAAGGGTGCTAGCAGCGGTAGCAACGAGCCTTGTTCCAAGCTCTCTGTCAGCTCAGCAATCAACGTCTGCCAGCGACGCAGACAAAGGTAATTCTCGCGGCCCTTGAGCAAGGCCACTTCCAAACCAGGCATCAATCTCTCCATGAGGAAGGGGAGATCTTTGCCATACAGCTGTTCTTGCAGTTGTCGGGTCTTTGTCGAGACGATCGCTCGATCTCCTGGATTTTGTTGGAGATGCAGTAGCGCAGGAATCAGATAGGCAAACGTTTTTCCCGTTCCCGGTCCTGCTTCCACGAGCAAGGCTCGCCCATCTCGGAATGCAGCTTCGACGGCGGTGGACATGGCAATCTGTCCCTCTCGCCGTTCGAACGATCCGAAGGATGCGGCAATAACGCCGCCATCGGATAGCGCTGCCTCTGCTGAAGGTACAACGCCATCGGGCTCAGCAGCTTCCTCACTGCTGTCGCTTGTTCCGGCTGCCTCTCCTTCAGATTCTGCCGAGACAACTTCCTCTTCAGATTCCACGGGAATCGGCAGCACCAAGATCTGCATCAGGATATCGGTTACTGGGGAGGGAAGGAGCTGCGCGAGCAGGGCGACGACCTCGCGATCAAGCATGAGCGCCTCATTCAAAAGCGCGTGAAGCAGGCGAGCTAGTGCCGTCGTCTCGGACTTATCTGCTGAGATCGCAAAATGCTCGAGAACGGCCTCAAGTCGGTGTTCTGACAGCGTCGGCAGAAGCGACAGCGCCAAGGTGCGGAGATCGAGTGTCCGCTCAGGAATGTTCGTTACATCGTCGCTCGAATAGGCCACTCGAAGCAGGAGTTGATCCGCTGATGTCGCCCGAACAGGAGCATCCTGATCAAGGTCGTAGAGCACACATTCGCTAGTGCCATCAATCCATATTCGAGAGAGCCCGAGATCCTTCCAGAGGAACGCCATCGAAACTAGAGGGAGTGCCTTAGTAGGTCAATCCTCCGCACACGTCCTACCAATCTACCATCCGCATCCACGACGGGAACGTTCTTAATTCCCTTTCGGATAATCAGATCAGCAGCTTGAAGATCATCGTCGTCATCCGTCACTGACATGACAGTGGTGCGAACGAACTTCTCAATCGGCTCATCGGCAATCTGATTTAGCTTCTTGGATAGCTGGTTCATGTCGGGGATGAAAGAGGTCGAATGGAGCATCTCAAAGTACCCTGGCAGAGCGGCACGAATGAGGTCCTTCTCCGAAATGAATCCCGTCAACTTGCCGTCTTCATCGACAACTGGCATGTTGGGCATGTTCGCATTGTTGAGGATAAAGATGAGCTCGCGCACGGGGACATCCTTTTCCACCGCAGTCAAATCCTTGGTCATTATCTCGCGAACCTTCACGGTGCCCTCCTCACAGCTTTGCCAGACTGACGTTTTTCATGCCCTCTTCAATCGCGCCCAAATCCCTGCAGATCTTCTCTTCAGATTCGGCGCTGGCCAAGCCAGCCGCCAAACCAAAACGGAGCGCCTCACCCAAAGGCGCATCCTGGACTAGCTTGTACAAGATGCCTCCCAGGAAGACGTCGTCGGCCCCTACGAGGTTCTTGAATTTCGATGTAGATAGGTCCGCGTTAATCTCCCACACATCATCGCGAGTGATTGCGATATCACCGGTGACATCGTGCGAGATGATAACGATTTCTGCCCCACACGCGATGACGTGCTTGCCTGCTTCGATAATCGCGTCCACAGACGTCAACCCCTTGTCTTCCAGCGTCATGTGCTCACGCGTATCCGGCTTCACAATGTAGGGACAGGCATCCAGAGCGCGGGTCAATGCTTCGCCGCCAGCAGATAGAATCACCTTGGCACCGGCATCCTTTGCCATCTGTGTCATCTCCCCGTAGATGCCGGGATCAACGCCCGGAGGCAGACTACCTGCAAGCACAACCCAGCTGGCGCGGCTCAGCATACGTCGATATCGTCGCATCAGCCGTTTCACTTCATCGGGAAGAATCGTCGGACCTGCTTCGTTGATGAGATTCGGGCTGTGCTCACGCCCCACTTGAAGCAACGTAACATTGGCTCGAGTTTCGCCGTGCGTCCACACGAAATTGGTGGTCACACCTTCGTCACGAAGATCGCGAGTCACCACATGCCCCGTGTGGCCGCCAACAAACCCCATGGCAACGTTTTCCATACCTAGGCGAGAAAGAAAGACGGAGATATTGACGCCTTTCCCACCAGCAGATGTCGAACTCCGTAAGGCACGCGTTAAGAATTCTTCTTGCGTGACATCACACATCTTGAGACCTTCCACCCAATACATTTTGTCAACGGCCGGATTCAGGGTCACTGTGACGATCATGGCTTTCCTCCAAACTTCTCTCGGCTAAGTATACCCCCCGAGAGCGACGATACGGAAATCCCATCGACATGAACTGTGACAAACTCGCCCAGTTCTGTATCTCCTTGGCACATCACGGTTCGATGATCATCCGCTCGCCCGTACAACACGCCCATTCGACTTACGCCCTCAACGAGTACTTCAAGATCCTGTCCTATGAATCGGCTATTCTCTTCCATCGCGATCACGCGCTGGCGTGACAGCACACGCTCCAATCTCTCTTCCTTGACTAACGCAGGCACATCGTCCACAAGATCAGCGCCGCGCGTCATCGGCCGAGGCGAGTACTTGGCGACAAATACCGTGCCAAAGCGCATGCGCTCGATGAGTTCCATCGTGGCTTCAAAATCGGCACCCGTTTCTCCTGGAAATCCAACGATAATGTCCGTCGAAATATTGAGATCGGGCATGATGTCTCGCCCCATATCAATCATTGATACGTAATGACCGCTATCGTATTTCCTGTTCATGGCGCGCAGCACGTCATCTGATCCTGATTGGCTTGCCAGATGCAGGTGATGACAGACATTGGACTCGCGCTCCATCGCGCGGAAGATGGCCTCTGAGATGTCTTTGGGATGCGACGTTGTGAACCGGACACGCCGGATTCCCGTACGAGCGACCTGCGTTAGCAACTCGGCGAAGCTACCATATGATGGCTGATCCGTGCCATAAGAATTTACGTTTTGACCTAGAAGAAGAACTTCCTTGTAGCCAGCCTCGAGCAGTGCGTCGACTTCTTTCAGAATAAGATCTCGGGGGCGACTGCGCATGGGACCTCGTGCATAGGGCACAATGCAGTAGGTACAGAAGTTTGAACATCCCTCTGTGATGGTCACCATTCCCGTCACTGCACTATTTCGTCGCACAGCTAATGAGGAATCAAATACAGGTTCAGCCAACTCAGCAATGCGCTGGCTTTGCGCCTGTTCTATCAACGCAGGTAGCGCATGATGTCCACTGGATCCGAACACGAAGTCAATCGAAGCGACGCGCTTGATGAGAGCGTGGCCGTGAATCTGCCCCATACATCCTCCCACTCCGAGCAGCACGGTTCGCTTTCTCTTCTCTTCGGCGACAGCACCAATGCGACCAAATACCTTCTCCTCGGCCATCTGTCGCACCATGCACCCATTGAAAATCACGACATCGGCTTGCTCCATGCTGTCGGCGATCTGATACCCGGCCGCCGCAAGGATACCCGCCATCCCCTCCGACTGGCGGAGATTCATCTGACAACCCCAAGTTTCGATGTACACGCGCTTTTCCATGTTTGGGCGCAACTATACGTCATTCGAAAACGGTCATCCATTGTGATAGCGACTCAAAGTAAAGCAATGTGACAATTGGCCTGGCCTGAACATGAATCGGTTCGGTACACTTATCCAACATGAGTCTTCGTCGATGCGATCGCTACCTACTCCGGCAGATGTTGGGCCCGTTCTTTCTTGCCTTGGCAGGGCTCTCATTGTTCATCCTGCTCAACCTCATTCTTCGTCTGTCTGAGTTGATGGTCGATCGAGGAATCGGAATCGGCCAGCTGCTCCGCCTCCTGATCTTCTGGATGCCCGAGCTAATCGCCTGGGCTATCCCTATGTCTGCCCTATTTGCTGTGTTCCTCGGGCTGGGTCGCATGGACCACGATCGCGAGATCATGGCTCTTGAGTCGATTGGCGTCTCGCTGCGGCGGGTGCTGCTCCCGTTACTGATTGCCTCTGTCGGACTTAGCTTCCTCACCTTCGCCGTCTATAACTGGGCGATGCCTGCATCCAAGAATGCAGCACAACGGACGTACAGGGAAATTCTGTTCACGCAATCCGTTCCCCGCATCTCGGCCAACACATTCTTCACCGGATCCAATAACCAGTACTTCTATGTGCGCCAATATGATGCCGATGACGGAGCCGTTCACGATGTCCTTATCTATGATGTCTCCGGACGGTTGTTCCCTCAGGCCGAATCCCAGATCACCATGGTGACGGCAGACTCGGGAACCTGGGATGGCGACAACTGGAATTTGTCGTCTGGAAAGATGGTTGGATTCAATCGCGAAGGCGACTTGATCTACTCTGGTACCTTCGACGAGCTTACCATTCCCGTGACTCAGACCGCAGATCAAATCTGGTCGCAGTCCAAGTCCCCTTCTGAGATGGGCATCCGCGAGTTACTCGCCCGGATAGGTCGGGCACGCACCAGCGGCCTTCCAATCAACGAGTCGATTGTCGAACTCAATCAGCGCTTCGCCTTACCAATGTCGGCCTTCCTTTTCGTCCTCGTGGGCGGGGCAGTCAGTCTCATGTTCGGGTCCAGGAATCGATCTACAGGCATCATCATTGGATTGCTCATTATCGGTCTTTACCAGGGCACCTATTTCTGGATGCAGGCTTTGGGGCGGCGCGGAGCGATGAACCCGACGCTCGCCGCATGGATACCCAATCTGTTGTTTGGGCTCATTGGATTGCTGTTGTACCTTCGCGTTGATCGCTTGGCGTCTCGCGATATGTGGAATCGTTTGCGCAGCCGATTACCCTTTCTAGCCAACCTATTGCTAATAGGCATCTTCAGCACGATCAGCCATGGACAGGACGTTCCCCTGCATTTGGAGTGCGACGATCTGTTCATCTCAACAGATCGAACAGAAATTATTGCCCAGGGATCGGTTCGCGCCCAGCTAGAAGATACCGACCTTCAAGCCGATTCTCTCTATCTGAAACAAGATGACGATGGCCAGTGGCTCTTGACAGCCGAAGGAAACATCTCATTGGATCTTGAGGACTTTGCCCTGTCCGGAGATCGAGTGGTTGCAGAAGTCGTCGTCTCTGAGGCTGGGACCCGCACGCAGTCCCTTGAAGCAGGCGGATTCCGAGGTCAATCCGATTTCACTAACTCTGAGGGGGCAGAACAAACACTCTATTTCCAGGGAGAATCAGGACAGCTTGTCTTTGATGATGCTGGCGAGCTAGACTTCATAGAAATTCGCAATGGAGAGCTAACCACCTGCAATTGCTGCGACCGCCCCTTTCAATCGCAACCCTATACGCTTCGCGCCGATCGCCTACTCTATTATCCTGAACAACTCATTGTCGCCTTTGGTTTGACTGGCAGGATCAGCGGGCAATCAATTCTATGGCTCCCTGTTTATGTTCAGCCGCTGGAAGACACTCTGGAGAGTCCTCTCTTTCCAGCTTTCGGCACAGGACCGCGCGGCGTGTACTTCAAATGGAACGTGCCCTTCTATGTCAACGAATCGCTCTATGGAAGCGTCTTATTTGACTATTACTCCAAGCACAACGAGCTGGGCCTTGGTTTCATCACTCACTACGCGTTTTCCGGACACGAGGGTCAGATCCGTATCTACAGCGATCCCGCCAAAGAAACCGACGCCCTCTTCGAGTTCTCAGCTCATCACGAACTCCCAGCTGCCAAGCGATGGAGCGGCCAAGGCAGCATCGATCTGCGCATCGTCGGTGACACCACAGACCTCGACTATGGCGCACATGCTCAAGGATCGAGCAATGAGTGGACAGTTCGTGTGTCTGCAACGCGTGAGATCACTGTCGAAAACTCGGACGATGACGATCCCGCCAACGATGAAACAACCACGACTGAGCGTGTCCCGCAGCTCACACTGACACGAACCGCGTGGACCTTCGGCTCAGTATCCGTTCAGCCAACGGTCGAAGTCGGGCGGTATCGGGAGCAATTTGAAGACGAAGCATTGACTGAGGCCCTCCGGCTGAGTGGCGGACTCAGCCTCACTTCGGGAACGCATACGGTTCTTGGTATCGATCTAACTCCCAGCCTAAGTTTGCGAACGACGGCCTATGAAGGAGACGCAATCGAGCAAAGCAGTGGCTCATTGCAGGCTGCAGTCGGCGCACACTGGCGCGATATTTCAGCCACCTATGATATTGTCCTTGTGCAGGGCGCAAGTCCGTTTGAGTTTGACACGGAAGTCGCGACACACCATATCGGCTGGAACATCACACGCAGTGATTGGGGAACTGTCACGATCAGCGGAGGTATCGCGATCAATACAGGACTCCTTGATCCATTTCAGGGTCAGCTCACATGGACAGGTGGCGCGAACTGGGTTGCCAAAGCCGAATATGATCTGATGGAAGCCGCATTGACGTCCCTGCTTCTCAACGGCGACTGGCACGACAATCGCGGACTCAGTCTTGACTGGTCCATCCCCTACGTCCCTATGGAATCTCAATTCGGCGCCATCGAGCTCCATCTCCTGTGGCCGATCCTCGATGAGCCTACGGAAGACCCGTTCAGCACACCGCCTCTTGCTAGCAAGGATCCTGATGCGTCGCTCACGCTGGACATTGACGCGACGCTCCATCGCGGAACGCTGACTGTCGCGACGGCATTCTCTGGCAACGTCTCTGTGCAGCCAGTCGAATTTGACGGAAGTCTGGAGTTCTCAAATCTGGCGTTCAAGACCCTCTCACTAGAGTCGGAGATCACGCTGTTATCAGGATGGGGAGCAAGCGTTGCCTGGACCTATTCAGGGGGGATCCCCTCACTTGATTCAGCAAGCGGGATGCTTTTCTGGGATATCGGTGAGTGTCTGCGTATTGGCCTTGAGCGCAAGAATGGCGAGATCTGGATCTACGGATCGATCCTGGCATTCCCAAAAGCCATCTTGCGATACGCGCCTGAGACATCCCAAATCCGAACAGGGGATTGACGAACCAGCCTGTTCTTTCCTGCCTCTCATCCAAGTGACTCCATGGCGCTCAAGCAGCACCCGAGGCGAGACTAATCCGATAGGCAGTTCCCCAACTCATTACATACGAGCTAAGTAAGCTCAACGTAATCCTTGAGTGCCGTTAGTGCTCAAGCTTCTCTTCTTGCCACAATAGGCGCGTGATCAGAACCCTGTACTACCAACTGTGTCACGCCAGAGAGGAGGAACTGCCCCCCCCTCGGGAGAGCAAACGGTGATCGCATTAGTAAGACATAGACTACCCACGTCCTCCCGCCCTTGTCTTGAACAGAGATCTCTGATCCGCCAGTATTCATGACGACGGAGTCAGTACAAT
>CAZKDW010000008.1:0-1762 GCA_964551625.1 uncultured Thermotogae bacterium
TGCAGCCGGTTCGATCCGGATGAGCCGACTTCTCCTCGGAACTCGAAACGAGGGGAAGATGCAAGAAGCGAAGGAGCTCTTGGCCGAAGTTGTCGGCCTAGAGCTCCTTCTGTTTTCTGATGTCACCTTCTCTGATGTCCCTGAAACTGGATCCACATTCCTCGATAATGCCATTCTCAAGGCAACGGCGATTAGCCGAGAGACAGGATTGCACGTTCTTTCGGAGGATTCAGGGCTTGAGGTTCTGGCCTTGGGTGGAGTCCCTGGAGTTCATTCAGCTCGGTTTGCCGGTGAACCGGCAGATCCCGATCGCAACAACGAACTGCTGCTTGAGAAGCTGGTAAGAGAAGCCGATCGTAGGGCTCGATTTGTTACCGTGGCCGTGCTCTGTCTTCAAGATGGTCAGATGTTCGCGACCAGCGGCATCTTCCCTGGGACCATTGGCCACGCCTGCTCGGGGAGTATGGGGTTCGGCTATGATCCTCTATTCATACCCGACGGAGAGAAACGCACATTGGCGGAAATGACGCTGATTGAGAAGAATGCTATCAGTCACCGCCAGAAGGCGCTCTCACGAATGGCAGGGATCCTTCAAGATCTCATCCGAACCGGAGAGTTGCGACCTTCTTTAACTATCAAGTAATCCTGCGTAGGCCTCAAGCGCCTTACGTTGCTTCCCTGAAAGCTTCTTGGGGACATCAATCGCCAGTTCAACGAAGTGATCCCCTCGACCGGTCCCGCGATGGACGTTCTTGATTCCCTTCCCCTTGAGGCGGAACGTTGTGCCTGGTTGCGTTCCCGCTGGCACAGTGAGTGGCTCAGAACCCCAAAGTGTCTCGACATCGACTTGGGTTCCCAACGTGGCACGCGGATAGGAGATGGCGACCTTTGAATGGATATTTCTTCCGTTGCGCAGCAAAGACGGATGGTCGATGAGTTCAATGATGATGAACAGGTCCCCGTTTGGTCCGCCTTCAATACCTGCGTTGCCTTGTCCCCGCAACCGCAAGCGAGAGCCATTATCCACGCCTTCAGGTACGGAGATCGAGATCTTGCTCTTCTCCTTAGATCTGCCTGTGCCCCGGCACTTATGACAAGGGTTCTCGATGACCTCGCCGGTCCCGTGGCAATCGGGGCAGGCGCGAACATTGATGAAGTTTCCCAACAGGCTTTGCTGGCGGTATTCGATCTGTCCCTGTCCGCGGCACGTCGTGCATGTCTTCTTGGCTGAGCCAGCCTCCATACCTCGGCCTGAGCAAGCTTCGCAGCTCACCATTCGTGGAACTGTAATGGTCATCTTTGTTCCACGAGCGGCGTCTTCGAGTGTGATTCTTAACTTATACTCGATGCTCTCCCCTCGGCGGAGCTGCTGCTGGCGAGTGCCTCCGCGGGCGCCGCCTTGGCGGAAGAACATATCGAATAGATCATCGAACCCACCAAAGCCGAATTCCTGGTAGGCATTCCGCGCACGATGGAAGTCGTTTCCACCGAAAGTAAATCCCTGATCGGGGCCTGCGTGGCCATAGCGGTCATACTGTGCGCGCCGCTGAGAATCAGACAGCACTTCATAGGCCTCGGCGATACGCTTGAAGTCTTCTGAGGCTTTCTCCCTGTTCTCGGGATTGAGGTCCGGATGAAGCTCTTTGGCCTTCTGCCGATAAGCTTTCTTGATTTCGGACTCGTCTGCGTCCCGCGAAATGCCGAGGGATTCGTAATAGTCTTTCTTGGCCACGCTATAGCCCCTTTGGTCTTGCTGTTCTTT
>CAZKDW010000008.1:1862-16379 GCA_964551625.1 uncultured Thermotogae bacterium
GCCTCTGGCTGCGTTTCCTGATAGGCTTGCTGTGCGACTTCTTGAGATGCCTTGGACAGGGCCTCGATGGCCGTTTTCAGGTCCTCTAGGTTTGCATCTTGGGATAGTTTGTCGCGTAGCTGGCGAATCTGATCCTCGATCTCCGATCGCTTGGCTGAATCGACTTTCTCGCCGAGGTCGGACATGGCCTTCTCCACCGCGTAGATCATCTGATCGCCTTGGTTTCGTACTTCGATCAGTTCGGCCTTCTTCTTGTCTTCCTCTGCGTGCTCTTCGCCTTCCTTGCGCATGCGCTCAATCTCGGATTCGTCCAATCGCGACGAATCTTGGATGGTGATGGACGCGGTTTTATTGGTTGCCTTGTCCTTGGCTGTGACATGAAGAATGCCGTCGGCATCGATGTTGAAGATGACATCGATCTGCGGAATCCCCCGAGGTGCCGGTGGAATGCCGGACAACTGGAAGGTTCCCAACGACTTATTATCAGCCACCATTTTGCGTTCGCCCTGCACGACGTGAATCTGAACTGCGGGCTGGTTGTCCTCGGCCGTGGTGAAGGTCTTGGACTTCTCTGTAGGAATCGTCGTATTGCGCTCGATCAATGGCGTTGCAATGCCGCCGATGGTTTCAATGGACAGCGTAAGTGGCGTGACGTCTAGCAAGACGATTTCATCGACCTCGCCTGCGAGAATGCCACCCTGAATGGCCGCTCCTGCTGCGACGACCTCATCAGGATTGATTTCACGGTTGATCTTGCCCGGAATGCGACTGGAAATGAGCTCCTGTACGTGAGGAATGCGCGTTGAGCCACCGACAAGCACAACTTGGTCAATGTGTGCAGCATCCTTGCCTGACTCGCGCAAGGTCGCATCTACGACATTGATCGTTCGTTGCAGTAGATCGTCGATCATCGACTCGAACTTGGCCCGGGAGAGCTTCTTTTCCATATGTTTGGGCCCTGTCGCGTCGGCCGTGATGTAGGGCAGGTTGATGGTGGTCTCCATGCGGCTGGAGAGCTCTTTCTTGGCAGCTTCCGCTGCTTCCTTGAGCCGCTGCATGGCACTGGCATCAGCCGACAAGTCGACGCCTGTGTCCTTGCGGAATTCTTCGGCCAACCAGTCGATGATCCGCTGATCAAAGTCATCGCCGCCGAGCCGCGTGTCGCCGTCTGAGGCCAAGACATCAAAGACGCCATCTCCGATTTCGAGAATCGAGACATCGAACGTTCCTCCACCCAAATCATAAACAAGGATCGTCTGTTCGTGATCCTTGTCCAGTCCATAGGCGAGTGCCGCTGCTGTGGGTTCATTGATGATGCGCATGACTTCGAGGCCTGCGATCGCTCCGGCATCCTTGGTCGCCTGGCGCTGTGCGTCGTTGAAGTAGGCGGGAACCGTAATGACGGCCTTATTGACCTTGCCACCAAGATGCGCTTCAGCATCCGCTTTCAGCTTCTGGAGAATCATGGATGAGATCTGCTCGGGGCTGTAGTCCGTAACTTTGCCCTCGACCGTAATCTTGACACGATGGTCTGTGCCCATCTCTCGTTTGATGGATGCGATGGTATTCTTCGGGTTGGTGATGGCCTGGCGTTTAGCGAGTCGTCCGGCCAATCGTTCGCCAGTCTCCGAGAACGCGACGACCGAAGGTGTAATACGTTCACCTTCGGAGTTGGTGATGATTTCTGGTGATCCGCCTTCAAGAACGGCAGCGCATGAATTGGTTGTTCCAAGATCAATGCCAATAATCTTCTCTTTCATTTGGGTTCCTCCTCACTGAGCGCGGGTCCCTGACTGACCGATACTCTGCTGGGACGCAGGACGCGCTCGTCTCTCGTATATCCGGGCATGAATTCCTCAATGATCATGTTCTTCTCGACATCACTCGCAACGCTGAGCATGGCTTCGTGTATAGCTGGATCGAAGCGTTGGTTCTCGACGTGAATGAGCTTGACGCCCATGTTTTCTAAGACCTGCTTGAATTGGCCGAAGATCTGCTCGACGCCTGAGACAAGCGTTTCGACATCCTGATTGGAAGCGAAGCTCTGAAAGGCGCGCTCCAGATTGTCATACAGCGGTAAGAACTCAAGGATAAGCCGATCGCTCACGCGTTGTTCATAGACCGATGCATCGCGCAACGCGCGTTTCTTGTAATTCTCAAACTCGGCCTGCAGTCGCTGTAGGCGATCGATCGTTGTACGAAGATCGCTTTCAGCCGCGGCCTCTTCCGATGGTTCGAGCTCAGGCGCGAGAATCTCATTGATCTCTGGCTGAGCCTCCGTCTTCTTTGTTTTCTTTTCTTTGGCTGACATTACTCCTCCAACGAGCGCAAGTGCGAAGGCGACAACAGTGATTCCAATCGATTGGCAAGATAACTGGCTGTTGACAGCGCTCGTCCATAGTCCATCCACAGGGGGCCTATGATGCCGAGAACGCCTGCGTGTGGGCGATAATCTCGGCTGACGACACTGAAGGATCCCAGGCCGTCGAGAGGGAAGTCGCCTATACTTACGACTAGACCTTCGCGGCCATCTCTTGCTTGGGCAACAGCCTCAATAAACGAGGCCTCATCTTGAGCTGCAAGACTCAAGTGCGAAAAATGATCCATCGCCTGCTCAGGTACCACTTCTTTCAGTGTTTCCGTGAGATTCAGGAGCCCTTCGAACTGAATGGAGCGCTGCATTCGGTGCTGAAGCAGCCGGCCAAGAACGAGCATCGCCTGGCGAACCGGGCGCTCGTACCAGCCCTCAGGACCGTCTTCTAGAGACAGCGAGCGGATGTCGGCAAGATGGATGCCTCTCAGGGTGTCATTGATCAACGCCATGATGCGGGCGATCTCATCAGGTTGTAGATCCTCTTCTAGTGTGACGTATCCATGTTCTACAATGCCGATATCTGACACAATCAGCAGAAACGCTAGCCGATGCGCAACTTTGAACATCACTACGCGTTCCAGCTTGGTTTCTGCTGGGCGCGGTGGGATGACGAAGCCTGCGCATCCTGTCATGTTCCCCAACAAGAACGCTGTCTGACGCATCGTCTGCTCGACATCGAGTTGTTGCATTTCGTAGGCTTCGACGATCTCCACACGCTCTTCGCGTGAGAGTTCGGAAAGGTCGAGCAGCCACTCCACGAAGAATTGATATCCTCGTACTGTGGGAATTCGACCTGAGGATGAGTAGGGCTTGGCAATGAAGCCAGCCTCCTCCAGATCATTCATATCATTGCGTACAGTTGCCGAGCTGACCTCTAGACCGTAGTCCTCCAAAATCATGCGCGAAGACACCGGTTCATGGAACCGGATGTAGCGGTCTACAATCTCCTTAAGGATCAAGCGTTGGCGCTCAGGAAGATCCGTCATTGTTCGTTAGCACTCTCCATATTGATCTGCTAATGGTAGCGGCAAAGACCCTAGGTGTCAATGGTGAGCGTAGTTGTGGAGAGAGAACTGGGCGAGGATTTTGGGTTAAGCTCCGCAGCACTTCTTGTATTTCTTGCCTGATCCACAAGGGCAGGGATCGTTTCTCCCCGGCTCTTTGGCCGTTGAGCGGGGTGCTCCCCCTCCTCCTGAATTTGGCGCTGTGGATGAAATACTGGCAGCCGCGTTGGAGGGATGCACATAGTTGAGCTTGCGTTCTTGCCGCGTTGGAGGCGTTGTGCCTCCAGAGAGCGTGAGTCGTGGATTGAGCAAGGACTTGCAGGTCTTCTCGGCTGCTTGGCTCAGCATCTCTTGGAATAGTTTGAATGACTCACGTTTAAAGGCGACCAGAGGGTCTGTGCCACCGAATGCGGTCCATCCAATGCCGCCCTTGAGGTCATCGAGCATGTAGAGGTGGGTGCGCCATGCTTCGTCAATGGTATGCAGAATGATATATCGCGCGAGCAAGGGGAACGGAGCACCCAGGCGGCTTTTCTGATTGACCAATGCTGTCTCCAAGTGGCCTCTTGCTCTCTCGATTAACTCGGCCGATGATTGCTCGACCAGTGTGGATTCGTCCAAGGAGCCATAGAAAGAGAGATCTTGAGCGAGCCCATGCAAGTTCCACTCCTCCTCAGGCTTCGAATCGACGACATAGGCAGTCACGAGGTTGCTGGAAATCTCATCATAAAGCTGATCTAGGTAAGCATCGAGATCGGCCTCAAGTTGGGGTGCCCGTTCTTCCATCTTGTCACGTGGAGGAAGCAAAAATCGATCGCGTACGGAGTAGATTGCTTTCCTTTGTCTCGAAAGGACAAGATCAAATTCTAGCAAGCGCTTACGAATCTCAAAATTACGGCCTTCGACGCGTTTCTGGGCGCGACGGATGGCCCCGCTGAGAAGGTTATGCTCGATGGCCTCACCCTCCTCAAGCCCGATTCGATCCATGATGGCACTCATGCGCTCGCCACCGAAAATACGCAGCAAGTCGTCTTCCATTGAGAGATAGAACTGAGAAGATCCAGGATCGCCCTGGCGACCAGCGCGTCCCAGCAGCTGATTGTCAATGCGTCGTGAATCATGTCTCTGGCAGCCAATCACGTGCAACCCGCCTAGGTCGGCAACCCCCTCGCCCAGCTTAATATCCGTTCCGCGACCTGCCATATTCGTAGCGACAGTAACAGCATTGCGTTGGCCCGCTTCGCTGACGATCTCAGCTTCGCTCTCGTGGAACTTGGCATTGAGCACGTGATGATCGAGCTTCCGCTTCTTAAGTAGGTTGGACAAGTACTCGGATTTCTCGATGGAATTCGTACCAATCAATACGGGGCGACCGGCTTGATGCATGGTCTCGATTTCGTCTGCGATGGCATCAAACTTCGCTTTCTGTGTACGGAAGATTCTGTCTGGACTGGCTTCTCTCTGCAGGGGCTTGTTCGTAGGAATGACTAGCACAGGCAGGGCATAGATCTGCTTGAACTCGTCTTCTTCTGTCTTGGCGGTTCCCGTCATCCCACTCAAGCCCTTGTACATCTGGAAATAGTGCTGAAGCGTAATCTGAGCCATCGTCTGGGACTCGCGCTGCACCTTCAGGCCTTCCTTGGCCTCGATGGCTTGGTGCAGGCCATCGGAATAGCGACGGTCAGGCATCAGGCGGCCCGTGAAATCGTCGACAATCATAACACGCTCATCCTTGACGATATATTGCTGTTCCTTCTTGTAGAAATGAAGCGCGCGAAGCGCGGTCTCGATGTGATGGAGTGTTTCCGTATGCTCTGGACCAAAGATGTTTTCAATGGACAGTGCGGTTTCGGCCTTACGGATGCCTTCATCAGTGAGTGTCAGACGGCGGGACTCTTCGTCCATCTCAAAATCGTCGTCGCGGCGGAAGCGTTTGGTCATCATGGCAAACTGTCGATACCGATTGAGGGCTTCGGCTGCTGACGCAGAAATGATAAGTGGCGTCCGCGCTTCATCAACGAGGATGTTGTCAATCTCGTCAATGATGGCAAAGTCCAAAGCTTCCTGAACCTTTTGGCCAGATGAATGGACCATGTTGTCGCGCAAGTAATCAAATCCGAACTGGTTGTTGGTTCCAAAGGTGATGTCTGCCGCATAGGCTGGTTGCCGCTCATCTGGAGACATGCCATCCTGAAGAAGCCCCACAGTGAGTCCGAGAGACTCGTACACTGGGCCCATCCATTCTCTGTCACGGCGGGCCAGGTAGTCGTTGACTGTTACCACGTGAACCTTGCCGCACAGGGCATTGAGCGTTGCGGGAAGTGTGGCGACCAGTGTTTTTCCCTCGCCTGTGTGCATCTCGACGATCTTTCGGTCGTCTAGCGCAAGGCCACCGATAATCTGGACGTCGTAGGGACGTAGGCCAATTGTTCGCATGGCAGCTTCCCGAACGACAGCATACACCTCAGGACGAATCGAGGTGCGGGAAGCTCCCTCAGAAAGTCTGTTTCGGAACTCATCTGTCTTCGCACGCAGGTCGGCATCTGACAATGCGGCTATATCATCTGAAAGCGCATTGACAGCGCGGAGTTCCTTCTCATACCGTTTGATCTGCTGAGTGTTTGTCTGTCCCAGCATACGGTCTAGTGCATGTCGAATTGTGTTATTGGCCATAGGAAATCACCGGGTCAGTATAGGAACGGCATTCCATGCTTTCAAGGAGAAGTGGATATGGAGAGCGTGGGAAGCTGCAAAATGATCGCGGTGATACCACGCAACGGGTCCCCAATCTGGATTCTGCTCTGTAGTATGGGTGCACAGTGATAGCGTCTCCTTGTGCATCCATAGCTGCCTGACTCTCACGCATGGTGATCCCATCTCGTATGCGAAGATGATGCAGATGAAGCGATGAACAAGAGCAACTCCCGTGATTGCTCCGTGCACTTAGCCTGCGATGAATGCTTGGAGTCGATCGGCCATCTGCGCAATTGAGTTTGCCTCTCTGCATTACGGGAGTTCACTCAGCCGATCGAGCACGATGCTGTGCTGCGCTTCCAGCCTTTCGATTTCGGCGCGGAGTTGTCCGTACTCTGCGATCGTTTTAGCTCTACCGTCTTCAATCCGTTTGGTGGCCGGACCCAGCTTCTGCTCGATCAGCCGAAGAGCCTCTTCAAAGTTTTTTCGGGCTGAGACATTCCATCCTTGCGCGTCATACAAATCTCCTAAGGCAAGGAATGCAGTTTCGTACGTTGGATAATCCTGCTTCAGGGATTCCAATTGCTGGACAGCCACATCGTAGTTTCTTCTCTGAATGCTGATGATAGCCTCGATGTAGCGAGCCTGTTGCTCGACTGCTGCCTGAGGGTGCCCCTCTAGCAGGATGTCAATCGCAGCTTGTGCCTTGTCTAGCTCACCACGATTTGCCCCAAGGTTGGCGTAGGTTAGATAGACGCCTTCATCCAGGTATCGCGTCATGCACATCTCAAGATTCTTCCATGCTTCATCGATCTTATTGAGACGCAGCTGAGCAGATGCCAGATGGTAATAGGTCTGTCGCGGGGCGAAGTCCCAACGAATACTCTTCGATAGCAACGACTCAGCGACATACGTGTTGCCCATCTGTAATTGTTGGATCCCCTTTGTCATGAGGACATTCGCGGATAGATCGGCAACAGCAAAGCCTGCTACTGTTAGCCCTATGACGAGCACGGTCAGTGCCGATGCCTTGAGTGGCCATTTTGTCAGTGTCAGGGTCCGAACGGTGGAGGTACCATAAGCTCTCGAAAAGGCGATCCCAATCACGGTAATGAATACAAGACTGGATGCAGGCAAATGAGTAGGGAAGCTCACCAAGGCGTGGACAAGGAAAGGGACGACACCACAGGCCAACAAGAGCAAGTCCATGCGTTTGGCTTCGTCCGTTGTGCGAAGTACGCGTAGCCAGAACGATACAACGAGAAGTACAATGAATCCGAGAATGGCCAATACGCCGATAAGGCCCAGTTCAGCGAGTGCTTGGACATAGTCATTGTGGGCCTGGGCGGCGCGCGGAATGTAGAAGCTATACTCCTCGCCTCTCGGCGTGGACAGAAAATCTGCTTTGGATGCAAGGAAATTGAGCTTGTAGTTGCCTAGGCCGACGCCTACGACGGGAGAGTCCACAAACATCTCCCATCCGACCCACCAGTCCCAGGAGCGCGTATCACCTGAGTTTCTTTCCCAAATCCGACCAATCCAAGAGGTCTTCTCAGCTGAAAGCCCGATCACGGAATTTAGGGGGCTCGAAGGCGATCCTACAAGGTAGATAGCAGCCAGTGCTGCCAGCAGAATGAGAATCCAGATGCGATTCCTTCGTATCGGAGCCACAGGACGAAAGATTGCCCATCCGACAGCGAGGGCAATCAGGGTCACCCATAGAGACACGGATACGGCTGTTTGCTGAAGCAGAAGAGCCATTCCGAAGCAGAAAGACACCATAACGATCGAAGCGATGCGAACCCATCTCCAACGAGGATTCAAGACGAGAAGCACCGATGGGAAGAGTAGATAGGCTAAGAAGCCGCCCAGATAGTTCCGATTACCCATTGTCGAAATGAGTTCACCTAAGCCGGTTCCGCCAAATGGGCCAGGAAGGACACCTAGATACTGTAGCAAGCCATACAAGCTGGCCAGAAAGGCCGAAACCAGCAGGGCGAACAACAGCAGGTGGACATCTTTTCGATCCCGTACTACGTTGACGATGATGATGAGTAACTGGAAGAAGAAGACCACAAGAACGAGACTCTGAATGACCACTCGGCCATTGAGCGCATTCAGCAGCGATAACAGGCTTGCAATGACGAATGCGAGAAAGGGAATCGTGATCCAAGGCCATCGAATCTTCCATGATCCCTTCACCCAGCCGGCGGCAACCCACAGTATGGATAGGACTGAAATGCCGACGAGCGCGAACATCGTCTTGCCATAACCATATTCGGAGATGGTTGTCAGGATGAACAGCGGAATCGAAAGCAGCAACAAAGCGACGGTATAGACGAGAGCCTGGTCCAAGATATTGGCAAGCCGCTCGCGACGGGTTGATGAGAGAACTTGATTGCCAGCCATGGCGTGAAGTATATCCGCAATGGGCTGCTGCGCAGAAAGAAGAATCTAGTTCGCGAGTTCTCCGAGCAGTGGAACGAGATTGAGGAGCGTACTCCACAGCCGCGGTTCCGATGCCAGTCGATCAGGCAACTTGTGGAAGAAGTCGATGTCGGCTTCGTCAGCCAAGAATTGAAGGAGCTGTGGCACATTTAGCGCCGAAGCGACAGCCTCAACGTTATCGTCGCTTAGCTGAGAGATGTGTGTTCGCATCGACTGGCCGAAGGCCTGTTCCTTGCCAAGCACTTCCTGACAACGTGAGATATACGAAGCATACAGATCAGATGCGCCATCGCGTGCTTGTGTGTCCGTCGATTTGGACCCTGGGCGTTGGGCGACATGATCTCCGGCAATTTGGGCTGCGATTTCTCCCGCGATCCGCGCGCAGGCTCCTCCCGTGTAAAGGCCGCCGCCTGAAAGTGGTTTCACATGACCGGCAGCATCGCCGACAAGCAGTAGGCCAGGGGCCGTGATGGCTAGTGCGGGAGCAAGAGGTATCCACCCAGCAGATCGGGATCGGATCCGCGCTGTAGGGAAGTGACGCATTAGAAGACGATCGAGGAATGCCATCGGGGCCTGGGGAGGAAGAACGCCCAATCCGACACGCAGGATGCCGTCTTCTGCCGGAACGCTCCATCCGAAGAAGCCTGGAGCGACCTCGTTTCCCAAGAAGAAGCCGACTCGATCCTTATGTTCAGGTATGTCTTCCAATTCAACTTGAGCGGCTGCCGCAAATTGAGCAGGGTGTGGAAGAGAGAACCACGAAGCGACGCGGCTGCGAGGTCCGTCGGCTCCAATGATCACAGATGTTTGAACGGACAGATCTGTATTGCCAGATTGCACACGGACTGTTCCTATCTGTGTATCGATTGCCTCTGTGTCGAAGCAAACGTTCGCTCCCGCCTGGCGGGCATTCACGAGCAGTTCTTGCTCCAGGCGTCTGCGATCAATGGTGACGGCCTTGACGTGATCGGATCGAAGGTCGATCTGACGCCCACTGGGAAGGTGAAGGCGCAGGGCGCGAATATCTTGGAGTACCGAATTGTCGGAAGCGCCTAGCGTCGATAGTGTTCTGGGACTAACCAACCCTGTGCAGCAGGAGGGCGGAGATCCTTCAGGCCTCTTCTCGATGACGAGGGTTCTCGATCCGGACTCAGCAGAAGCTCGGGCTGAGACAAGGCCGATCGGACCTGCTCCAACGATGGCGACATCTGTGCGTGTATCCATGCGTTCAGCGGTCCTCGCGCTTGGGCGTTCGCGTCATGATCTCGGTGACCAAGGAGAGGGGGTTGGTCTCGCCACGTAGCATTCGGTAGACGGCAGTGGTAATCGGAATATCGACGTTCTTCTCGCAGGCGAGGTCATAGACGATGTCGGCAGCAAAGACGCCTTCTGCAACCATCGTCATGTCCTCTAGGATGTCCTGTAGCGATTCGCCTCGTCCTAAGCGAACGCCGACGGCGCGATTGCGGCTGTGATGGCTTGTGCACGTGGCGACCAGGTCTCCCAATCCAGACAACCCGTAAAACGTGGCCTCTTGCACATGAAATAGGCGACCGAAGCGAACCATCTCGGCGAGGCCGCGCGTAATGAGGGCGCCGCGCGCATTGTCACCGTAGCCTAGACCATCGGAAATTCCTGTAGCGAGGGCAATGACGTTCTTAATCGTAGAACAGGTTTCCACGCCTCGAATGTCTTCAGACAGATACACACGGAAACTCGCTGTGGCGATCTCTTGTTGCAGCCGATGTCCTAGATCGAGATCTGATCCAGCGAGCACGACGGCTGTGGGCATATCTCGTCCGACTTCCTCTGCGTGGCTGGGGCCTGACAGCGTGAACACGCTTGCTTCTGGCAACGCAGTTGAGATCAATTCGGACATCGTTTGATGCGTGTCGCGATTCATGCCCTTGGCCAGATTGATGATGATGTCAGGAGATAGTCCGCTGGCCATGATCTGTTCGAGCAAGCCCGGCATTCCGATCGAGGGAACGCCAATTACGAATACATCGGCTGCTGAAGCAGTTTCAAGCTCTGCCGTGATTGCCAATGAGTCAGGAAGCTTGATATCCGGCAGATACCTTGTGTTGCAGCGATCCCGATCGATCTGGCTTGCTCGATCAGGATCGCGTGCCCACAGTATCGTGTCATGCCCGTGGTTTGCTAACAGGCGGGCGACGGCAGTTCCCCATCCTCCGGCGCCCAGAACGGCGAATTTCATGGTGTAGCGGGTACTGCGACAACGGCAGAGGCCGCGATGTCGATGGGCATCTCTACGCCAGCGTGGTCGTTGATCCACTGAATAGCTACTTCAATAGGATCTTGATCTTCCTCTATCTGGATATCAGGGGGGAGCCCGACGCCATTGACGGACGTGCCATTGGGAGTGAGATACTCGCCAGCCGTAATCTTCAATGCTGAGCCATCAGGAAAGTCGATAAGTTGCTGGAATACACCCTTTCCGAAGCTTTGGTCGCCGATCAAGATACCCATTTCGTTGTCTCGGATGGCACCTGCCGTGATTTCAGAAGCACTGGCTGATCCGCGGTTGATGAGAATGGCCACAGGGAAATTACGAATCTGGTTACCCCTCGCATAGTACTTCTTCTGCCCACTTAGCCGATCCTCAGTGATCAGAACGACGCCGCTGTCGACGAAGCGATTGACGACATTGATCGCCTCTGACATCAATCCGCCGGGGTTGTTGCGTAGGTCGAGGATCAGGCCCGTGATGTTGGCGAGGTCAAATGTTCCTAATGCGCGATCAAGTTCAACGGTCGTGTCGGGTTCGAATCGAAGCAATCGGATATAGGCAATGGCCCCATCCTCCATCGCTTCATACTTCACAGGTTCGACGACGATGGTCTCTCGGATGATGGTGATGTCCTCTCGTGTGTCATCTTCATGCACAACAGTAAGAATCACGGCCGCGCCAATCTCACCCCGAATCTTGAGAGCTGATTCTGTCAACGTGTTGCCCTCAGTCGACTCCTCATCGATCGCCACAATCTTGTCGCCGGCCAGCATGCCAGCTGCTTCAGCCGGGCTGTCGACCAGTGGAGTGATGACCATTAGAATGCCATCCTCAAGGGTGATCTCGATTCCCACGCCGCTAAATTCGCCATTCAAGCTTTCATCAAAGGCCTGTTTGTCACTAGGAGAAAAGAACTCGCTGTAGGGATCGTCCAATTGCTCGACAATCCCCTTCATAGCTCCGTAGAGTGCTTGTTGATCGTCGATTCTCTCAGGTTGATAGAAGTAGCTCTTCACATACTGATAGACCTGATCAACAGGATCAAATAGATCGTCTGGCGTCTCTTGGACACCAGAAACTGCGAATGCCAAGACGATGATGACGGTTGGGATCAGGACCGCGAGGGTTCTGCGTAGAATTCGATATTGTCTCATATTTCACCTCTACAGGTCGGTTGTACCATGCGCGCGACTCGAGAACGCAACTAGGATGAAGCGCATCCCAGATAGACTTTCTGCTGATCGGTCAATGTGTCGATTGTCACGCCAAGGCTCTTTAGTTTCATCCGCGCGATGCGTTCGTCTATCTCTGCCGGAACCGGGTAGAGGTCGGGCTTCAGTGGAGCCTCGCGAAGCAGATGCTCGAGTGTCATTGCTTGAACGGCAAACGACATATCCATGATTTCAACGGGATGTCCATCGCCAAGAGCCAGATTGACGAGGCGGCCTTCTCCCAACAGATACAGGCGACGGCCGTCGGGCATCGTGTATTCTTCCACACCATCACGCACCGTTCGCTGCGATGAGGCCATCTTGCTTAGTGTGTCTGGGCGAACCTCCACATTAAAGTGTCCGGCGTTGCACATGACGATACCGTCTTTTGCTCCCTGCAGGGCTTCCTCAGGGACGACGTCTGCACATCCAGTGGAAGTAATGACGAGATCGGCATCACGAACGGCGTCTGCGACTGGAGCTACGTTCAAGCCTTCCATCAGGGCTTCCAGTGCGCGGACAGGATCGACATCGGCAACAGTCACACGTGCGCCCAGGCCCGTGGCGCGCAGAGCAATGCCTCGTCCACACCATCCATAGCCCACAACGAGCACGCTCTTGCCGGCGATAAGCAGATTGGTTGAACGGAAGATGCCATCCCAGACTGATTGGCCCGTTCCGTATCGGTTGTCAAACAACGACTTCATACGTGCATCGTTTACCGCGAACATGGGGAACAGCAGCTTCCCGTCCCTCGCGAGACGTCGGAGGCGGCCGACGCCGGTTGTTGTTTCCTCACATCCTCCGATGACTTGCTCCTGTGGCGATTCGTGGAGTAATGACATCAGATCCCCACCGTCGTCGAGAATGATGTGCGGCTTATGGGCCAGTGTCTGCCCGAGGTGTTTGTCGTACTCGTCTTTGGACACACCGTGACGTGCAAATACCTCGATGTTCGCTTCTTCAGCCAATGCACCGGCAATCTCATCCTGTGTGGAAAGAGGATTGCTTCCTGTGACGTGCACCTGTGCGCCACCGTCGCGAAGCAAGACGGCCAGGCACGCGGTCTTGGCTTCGAGGTGAATGCTCATGGAAATGCGCTGTCCGGCAAAGGGCTTATCCTGCAGAAACCGCTTTCGAAGGAGATCCAGCAGAGGCATACGAGATTTCGCCCAGTCGATCTTGTTGCGTCCTTGCTTAAGGTTTATGGACATCAGTTTGCTCCTTGGTCCGAAGACTGAAATAGATGCCAACGAGTATCAGGGCTGCTCCGATCAGGTTCAACCCATGAGGAGTCTCGTTGAGAAGAAGCAGCGCAAGAAGGCTTGATCCAATTGGCTCTCCAAGGATCATAATGGAGACATGAGCCGCGGGCATATGCTTGAGAGCCCAGTTGAATGTCGAGTGCCCGAGGAGCTGCGGTATTAACCCGAGAAGCACGAGGAATCCGATAGTGGAACCTGAGAATCCGGTCATCGGTGTCTGAGTGATCCCACATAGAGCCAGAGCCACGACGGCCGCTGTTCCATAGGTCACAGCCATATACTCCGTTGCAGACACAGTTTGCCGAACCTGTCGTCCGATCATGAAATAGATGGCAACAGCTAGCCCCCCACCAACAGCCAATAAATCGCCGCGAAGGGCTTCCCCCGCAAGGTGGAGATCGCCCCACCCAATCATCGCCCCACCCAATACGGCAATGGAGACGCCGATCAGCAGGGCGCGCGAAGGACGCTCCTTGAGTAACAAAAATGAACCCAAACCGACAAACAACGGGTGCGTGGTGACAAACAGCACCGAACTGGCGACAGAGGTATAGGAAAGCGATGCCGTCCAAAGAATAAAGTGCAGAGCCAATGCAACGCCTGATGCCAGGCACCACAGTGTGCTTGGCAGCGTTAACGACCGTTCTTTCCGTATCCAGGCGATGGGAATGAGAATGATTGCAGCGATGGACAGCCGCCAAGCCGTGATGGCCAACGGGCTGGCTTCTGATGCAAAGCGAACGAAGATCGCTCCGAAAGACACCGCAATGATGCCAAGAACCATTCGCGGATAAAGAAGCTTCGTTCGTTCCATAGATCTCCTATTCAATGACTCCGAATCCACAGATACTCGCACCTACCTATAGCATACGAAGATTTTGGTAGCGCGCATGCTGTGGGATGACCCGCGCCGATAGACCTGCAGAGTGGCTGAGCGATTTGGATTTGTACTGGAGACAAGGAAGAGGAAAAAATGCGGGGAACAGCGTACGGCTCCCCGCGAGGAAATTACGCTTCGATGGCCCCAACGGGGCACTGATCGACGGCGTCCTGAATGCATGCTGCACTCTGATCGGAGCCAGCAATGATTCCGGCCTTGCCATCATCGGTCATCTCGAATACGTCAGGGCATGCCTGGGGGCATAGCCCGCAGCCGACGCAAAGGTCTTTGTCTACTTTCGCCATAATTGTTCCCTCCTTCCCTTTCTTCAGAACTGGCTTGAAGGATATCAAATCCTCCAGACGCACGCTACATGTGGGGCAACAGGAG
>CAZKDW010000009.1:0-15895 GCA_964551625.1 uncultured Thermotogae bacterium
GCTGGTGCATTGACTGAGACGAACAAAGTGGGCTATGTCGGCGCCTTCCCGATTCCGGAAGTGAAACGACATCTCAATGCCTATGCGATGGGCGTGAAGGCTGCCAATCCTGATGCTGAAGTTCACGTCAAGTGGATCTACAGCTGGTTTGATCCCGGAGCAGCCGCAGAAGCAACGGAAGCTCTTATCGCCGAGGGTTGCGATGCCTTTGCCTTTACTGAAGATTCGCCGACCGTCGTGCAGAAAGCCGCCGAGAATGGAATGATCAGCTTCGGTCACTATGGCTCGCAGATGTACACGTTTGCTCCAGACTATGTCGTCTCCGGACAGGCCGTCAACTGGGGATCTATCCTCGTTGACTTCCTTCAGAAGGTCTATGAGGGTGAATACACTGCCGAAAATCTCGCTAACATCGATTACTGGTGGTTGATGGCGCAGGGTGCCGTGTATCCTGAAGCCGCTCCAGGCGAACCGATCAACCCGCTGTATGTAGATGCTCTTAAGGCCTACATGATTGACGATCCTGCGTTCGGAGAGATCTCTGCCTACGATCTGTTTATGATTCGCATGGCTCAGTTCGGCGATCCTGGTGTCACCTTCGATCCGTTCCAGGGACCGATCAGCGACCGCAATGGCAACGTTGTTGTCCCCGCTGGCATGTGGCTATCTGCCGATTCCTTGATCACCATGGAATGGGCATTTGAGAACGTCGTCGGCGCATGGCCCGGCGAACCCGAATAAATCTATCTTGCGGCTGCCTGTCTTCACAGGCAGCCGCATTTCTTGAGGTCTTATGCCTGAGCGGAAGCCGCTTTATGAAATGACGCGAGCCCTGGTAGCTGTTGCTGCCGGTCGGCGAGCCGCAGACCTAGTGATCGATAACGGTCGCTGGGTGAACGTCTATTCTGGCGAAATCATCGAAGCGACCACGATCGCTGTGGTTGGATCGCGTATTGCCTATTGCGGTCCGTCTCGACCAGATCTGATTGGTCCAGACACGACGGGCATCGACGCAAAGGGCAGATTCCTCGTGCCCGGATTGCTTGATGCCCATGTTCATGTTGAATCATCCATGCTTTGTGTGCGTGGATTCGCTGCCGCCGTTCTTCCCAGAGGCACGACGGGAGCGTTTATCGATCCACACGAAATTGCCAATGTGTTAGGATTGGATGGCGTTCGTCTGATGGCTGAAGAGGCCAAGTCAACGCCGATGAATATCTATGTTCAAGTCCCCTCCTGTGTGCCTGCAGCGCCTGGTCTAGAAACATCAGGTGCCACGCTCGGGCCAAAGGAAATCGCTGAAGCCCTGACATGGGACAATGTCATCGGGCTAGGCGAAATGATGAACTATCCAGGCATTATTGCCGGTGATCCTTCGCTTCTTGAAGAGATTGGCGAGACCCTCAAGGTGGGAAAGACCGTCGGCGGACACTATGCATCGCCAGATCTAGGAATCCCCTTCCATGCCTATGCAGCAGCAGGCCCTTCGGATTGCCATGAAGGACACACGCCTGAAGATGCGATGGCGCGCGTGCGGCAGGGGATGTACGCGATGCTTCGCCAAGGTTCTTCAGAGCACAATGTCGCGTCTCAAGTGAAGGCGATTACCGAACGGGGCATAGACTCTCGCCATATGTTGTTGTGTACAGACGACCGCCATCCAGGCACGCTGCTGAATGTCGGACAGATTGATGACGTGGTGCGATTGGCCATTGCCGAGGGTGTCCCTGCGATGACGGCGATTCAGATGGCGACCTTGAACACGGCCGAGCATTTTGGCGTTGCCAACGACGTCGGTGGCATCAGCCCTGGTCGATATGCCGATATTCTGATCGTGTCCGATCTGGAGTCGATGAGCATTGACTGTGTACTGGCTGCTGGCGACGTCGTCGCTGAGAAGGGTGTGCTGTCTGCTCCTGTGCCAACATTCAGCTATCCGGAGTCGGCGAAGAACAGTGTCAAGATTCGCAACACGTTGATCGCGGACGATTTCCGCATTTCCGCGCCAGCGGAGAAAGACCATGCGCGATGCCGGGTGATCGAGATCGTGAAGAACCAAGTGCTCACGCGAAGCGTGCTCGCCGAGGTCCCCGTGCTCGACGGCGTACTTGAGCCCTTGCCAGAGTCCGGTATCTTCACGCTGGCCGTTGTCGAGAGGCATGCGGAGAGTGGGCGTATTGGAACGGGGCTCGTCAAGGGATATGGAATGACCAAGTCCTTTGGGTTGGCCTCTACAGTGGGCCATGATAGCCATAATCTCATGGTCATGGGCTCGGATCGAGCGCTGATGGCGCAGGCTGCCAATCATGTGGCTGGGCTAGGCGGGGGTATCTGTCTTGTGGGATCGAGTGGTGTGCTTGCTGAGCTTCCCCTACCTATTGCGGGATTGATGTCCGAGGAGCCGCTTGCGGTTGTGGCAGAGAAGGCAGACCGGATCCATCAGGAGCTGGATGCCCTCGGTTGTGTTGTTGATGATGCATTGATGTCTTTCTTCTTTCTAGCCTTGCCCGTCATTCCTGAGCTTCGGCTGACGGATCTCGGACTGGTTGATGTGACGACGTTCAAGATCGTTCCCATCCTTGTAGCTGCGGAATGATCCGAAAAAAATAAAGTGAGGTGACCGTGACAAGCGTACAAACCTATCAACGGCCTTCAAGCATTGAAGAGGCTTGGAGCCTGCTGAGCGAGAACGGGAAGAGCGCCAAGCTCGTTGGGGGGGGCGTTGACGTTGCCTTGTTCACCCCTCCGGGCGTAACCACATTGATCGATCTGACCTTGCTTCCTCATCGATCTATTGAGATGCGTGCTGGTGACCTTGTCATTGGCGCTGGCGTGACACTGACTGAGATGTTGGAATCCTCCATTATCGCCGACTATTTGGGTGGGGTTCTGGAGCGCATGGTGCGACAAGTTGCCTCCCCCTTGTTGCGCAACGCAGCCACGATGGGTGGGGCACTGGCTAGCACCCATCCATGGTCTGATGTGATCACGCTGTTCTTGGCACTTGATGCACAAGTCACTCAGTACGCAGGGCAGATGAAGACGGTGTCTCTGGAATCGTTGATGGAGGAACGAGGCACCATCGACCGCGCCATTATCACGAAGGTGACTCTACCTGCCCTAGCGAGCCGTACCTACGCGAGCTTCGAAGCATTCGTTCGCACTGAGTTCGACGTGGGCATGCTCAATTGTGCTTGTCGGTTAACGATCGAAGCGGATGCCTGCAGCGATGTGCGCATTGTCTTCGGCGGAACACCAGGGATTGGCCAGCGGATTGGCGCAGTGGAAGATGCTCTCAATGGCAAGGCATTGACGGATGACGTGATCGAGGCTGCTGCTGAGCTTGCGGCTGGGGCCATTCCGGCGCGAGATGACGTGCGGGCCAGTGGTGACTATCGACGCGTCCTTGCCAGGGCGGGCGTTCGACGATGTCTCCATCGAATTGTGCAGAGGGCAGGTGAATAGGATGACGATTACGCTGACCATTAACGGCCGGGAGAAGACGTTCGAGATTGATCCCGGCGAGAAATTGCTTGACGTCCTGCGGCGCGAAGGCTACATGAGCGTCAAGAAGGGCTGTGGCACAGGGGATTGCGGGGCCTGCGCTATCCTGCTGAATGGACGATCGGTCAACTCTTGCCTCGTATTTGCAGCCAAGGCTGACGGGGGCACGATTCTGACAGCAGAGGGGCTGGCTACAGGAGAAATCCTTCATCCCATTCAGACGGCGTTTCTTGAAGAAGGCGCTGTGCAGTGCGGCTATTGCACGCCGGGAATGATGATTTCTACTATCGACTTATTGACGAGGAATCCCGACCCATCCGAAAGCGAAATTCGAGAAGCTCTGTCGGGCAACCTCTGTCGATGCACGGGCTATGTCAAGCAGGTGCAGGCCGTCCAGCGTGCGGCTGAACTAATGAAGGACGGTGGGGCACATGTCTGATCAAGCCAAGAAGTTTGCCACAGTTGGAAAGAGCCTGTGCAAGGTAGACGGATTTGCCTTGGTCACAGGAAAGCCGGAGTTTGTTGCCGACCTCCAGCTGCCTGACACCTTGCATATCAAGATACTGGGAAGCCCACATGCCCATGCGCGAATTACGTCCATTGATATTTCGGCAGCCGAGGCGATGCCAGGTGTAGCTTGTGTGCTGACGCATGAGAATACGACGAGTCATCGACATACAACAGGCGGACAAGGCTATCCTGAACCGGCACCCTATGATTCGCTGATGTTCGAGAATAAGGTGCGGTTCATCGGCGATCGCGTGGCTGCTGTGGCCGCAGATACGGAAGCGATTGCTGAGGCTGCACTCAAGGTCATTCGCGTCGAGTATGAGGAGTTGCCAGCCGTCCTTTCGATTGACGAAGCGCGCAAAGAGGGCGCTCCCGTCATTCATGACGAGGACGACTCCCCAGGTATTTATGACGCAGCGCACAATATCGTTGCTGACGTAGACATTGACGTCGGCGACGTAAACCAGGGATTCGAGGAATCTGACGAAGTTGTTGAGGTCACGTGCGAGACACAATATGCACAGCATACGCCGATTGAAACGCACGTTGTGTTGAGCTATCTCGATAGTGCCTATCGCCTTGTCTTGAGGACGAGCACGCAGGTACCCTTCCACGTGCGCCGCATTGTTGCCCACACGCTGGGCATTCCCATACAGAAGATTCGCGTCATCAAGCCGCGTATCGGTGGTGGATTTGGTACCAAGCAGGAAGTGTTGCTTGAAGACCTCGCCGGATGCGTAACATTGCAGACAGGCCGCCCCGCCTTGCTCTCTCTGACGCGAAAAGAGGAGTTTGAGGCAGCCCGTACGCGACACCCGATGCGCATACGCGTGAAGTTGGGAGCGATGAAAGACGGACGCCTGCACGCGATTGAAATGGAAGCCACGTCCAATACGGGCGCTTATGGCTCGCATGGATTGACGGTTCTGGCGAACACGGGCTCCAAGACGCTGCCGCTGTACAACAAGGCCCCCAATGCCCATTTCTACGGGCAGGCCGTCTACACCAACTTGCCGGTTGGTGGTGCGTATCGTGGCTATGGAGCGACGCAAGGCTACTTCGCGCTGGAAACGGCGATGGACGAAATGGCCGAGCGCCTGGGCATGGATCCAGTCGAAATGCGTCGGCTCAATCACATCCGCTTGGGCGAGACTTCGCCCATTTTCGAGAAGCTGGGCGAGGGACGCGAAGGCGTGTCGCAGACAGTCAAGAGTTGCGAACTGCCGCACTGCATCGATGTCGGGGCCGAGCGTATCGGCTGGACTGAGAAGCGGGGCAAGCGCCTTACTGAGGGTTCGTGGGTGCATGGCGTTGGTATGTCGATCATGATGCAGGGGTCGGGTATCCCTGAGATCGACATGGGCGCAGCCACCATCAAGATGAATGAAGACGGTTCATTCAATCTGCTCATCGGTGCGACAGATCTTGGTACGGGCTCAGACACCATTCTTGCTCAGATTGCCGCTGAAGTGCTGGGTGTACCCTTGACGAAAATGCTGGTCACATCATCAGATACAGATTTGACACCGTTTGACGTTGGCGCCTATGCGTCCTCGACAACGTATGTATCGGGTATGGCCGTGCAGCGGGCTGCTGAGAAGGTGAAAGATCAGATACTTGCTGTAGCTGCGCCCATGCTCGAAGCACCAGTAGATGGGCTCACGCTGCATGATGACGCAGTTTTTGCTCCAGGTGGGGCGAGCGTCAGCCTGACACGTGTGTGCCATCGAGCGATGTATGAGACGGACCAATTCCAGATCGGTGCGACAGCATCCTGTGTCCCCAGGGAATCGCCACCGCCATTCCTCGCCAATTTTGCTGAAGTGGCCGTGAACACGGAAACCGGCAAGGTTCGCGTCGTGCACTATGTGGCGGCCGTGGATTGTGGCGTAGCCATCAACCCGAAAATGGCAGAAGGTCAGATGGAAGGCGCTCTCGCGAATGGCATCGGGTATGCGCTGACTGAAGAGATGATTCTCAGCTCAAAGGGACGGGTCCGGAACCCATCCTTGTTTGACTACAAAATACCGGGCATGCTTGATATGCCACCAATGGATATCATTCTGGTGGAATCGTTTGAGCCGACGGGTCCGATGGGCGCAAAGTCTGTCGGTGAGATTGGCATCAACGGTCCCATACCAACGATCGCGAATGCCATCTATGATGCTGTGGGGGTTCGATTGACAGAAACGCCGTTTACCCCAGAGCGCATATTGAAGGCAATGAAGGCAGCCGCTGCGTAGCGGCTGCCGCAAAGCTATCGAACTCGCAGGAGACCTGTCATTGGATCGCGAGTTCGCCAGCTCTTACAGAAGGGAGACGGATGAAGGTTCTAGTAGTTATAAGTAGCCCGAACGCAGATGGCTTAACGGCTGCCTGCGGGGAGGCAGCACGACAAGGTGTGGTCGATGGCAAAAGCCCGGCCCGAGTGATCAACCTCAACGAGTTCACGATCAAACGATGCGCAGTGTGCAATGACGGATGGGGGTCATGCAGGACAGAGCATCGATGTATTCAAGATGATGACTTTGCGAAGCTTAAGGACATGTTTGAAGCTGCAGAGGGTTTCGCCTTTGTCACGCCCGTGTATTTCGGAGAGCCTAGCGAAACGTTCAAGGCCTTCTTCGATCGCCTTCGCCGCTGCGAAGCGACCAAGAAGAACGGGAAGAAGAGTGTGCTGGCTGACAAACCTGTGATTTGCGTTGCCGCAGCTGGGGGAACAGGACACGGAGCGCTAAACTGCCTCAGCGGGATGGAACGTCTTGTTGAGCGCCTAGGTGTAGTCCCCTTCGACTACATTCCGATTACGCAGCGAACGCGAGAGTATCAGATTGAAACGATTCATGATGGTCTTGCTGCCATGTGTACTCCGACACCGCCTGAGCAAACGATGCCGCTGTCTGCTCGCAGGTCCACTCGATCTGGAAAGCGTGGCAAGCGCCGGATAGGAAGACGCCGCCCCCAAAAGAAGGAAAGCTAGATCAGTCCTTCCACGGTCTGACGCGGCAGTGACCCTGGATGTCCGACATAGCGGATGATGCCCGATCGATCGATGACGTACGTTTTAGGAATGCCTGAGACGCCGTAGATCTGAGAGACGCCATAGGCTGCCGAATACGTTCCGTATAGAGCGATCATAGCGTCGAAGTTGTTGGCTTCCAGATAAGTGGAGGCCTTGGCTTCCGTTTGATCCAGGCTTACACCGAGAAGAACGACATCGGGAGCGAGGGCTAGTGCTAGGGCTTCCAGCCCCGGCATGGTCGCTTTGCAAGGGCCGCACCAACTAGCCCAGAAGTCGAGAATGACGACCTGTCCGCGATAATCGGAGAGAGCGATACTTTCGTTGTCAAGGGATTGAAGGAGAAAGTCCGGGGCACGCTGCCCCATTCGGATACCGATCGGAATGTCCGTTGCTGCTGCCATGTCAACGGGAGCATCGCTGCTTGTCTCGGGATCTGGTGTGACAGCAGTGTCTTCGCTCGGTGTCTGCACAACGGCAGGGACTTCTGGTGACGATAAGCGATCTACGACGATATAGATTAGAAATCCTATAGCGAGGACTCCGACAGCGATGAGTGTATAGGTCAGTATGTTCTTGGTTTGATTAGACAGGGCTTGCATCTGGTTCCTCCAGTAGTTTCTTGGCCTTCTACCGATGATGTAGGTCGGTACGATACATCAAGCCCATCAGCTTTTCATGAAGATGTTGTGAAGAGGAGGAGAACGATGAGTTCGAGAACCCGATGGATGACTGGCTTAAGCGTGATTCTGGTAGCAGCTATTCTTGCATTGCTGCTCTGGCCGACACCTGATCCACTGGCAGGAGTAGACACGGTTGCAATCCGAGTAGGCAATGATGCTGGGTCATCTCAAGCCTTCGATTTCGAGACTGAATTAGGTCTCGTGCTCAGCGGGCGAAACATCCGCGTGGTATCGGATGAATCAGCAGCCGATCTTGTGCTGTCGCTAGATGACTTCCGTGTGAATCTTGGAGACATTGAGATCTCTCTTACTGATGGCACGCTACGTGGCAGGGCCACTGCCATCTGCGTTGTCACCGACGTGCGCACAGGCGAATCTCACACCATGGATTTTGTGATTCAGATTGAAGACGGCAATGTGAATGCCGAGCTTCACGGGCGCAAGTTCTGGGAATTCTGGAAGTAACGCGGCCTTGACTGTGTCGAATTTCTATCTAGAAACCGAACGCATGGTCTTGCGTCGCCTGACACAAGATGACGCAGAGAATCTGTTTGAGCTCGATTCCGATCCTGAGGTGATGCAGTACTTAACAGGAGGCGTGCCAAACACACGGGCCGTCATTCTTGAGAAGACGATGCCTCGATTTCTCGGGTGTTATGAACACTATGATCATCTTGGATACTGGGCAGCCATCGAGAAGACATCGGGTGCCTTCATGGGGTGGTTTCACTTCCGACCGTATCGCGAGAATCCCGAAGAGGCAGAGTTAGGATACCGCCTGAAGAAGACCCACTGGGGCCAAGGCTTTGCGACAGAAGGCTCCGAGGCGTTGATTAACAAAGGCTTCCGCGAACTGGGCGTGACCAAGGTCGTTGCTACAACGATGTCTGTAAATGTGCGCTCGCGTCGCGTGATGGAGAAGGTGGGGCTTCGTTTCGAGATGGAGTTTGTCTATCCAGGAGAGCCATTCCCCGGGTGGAGTGCCGAAGACTGCATGGAAGTGAAATATGGGATGACGCGGGAACAGTGGCTAGCAAGGCAGGCTAGCTGAGTTCGGCTCGATTGACGCGCATCCATTCATACATCAGGATGCCGCCGGCAATCGAAACATTTAAGCTTTCTGCATTGCCGCGTTGGGGCAATGTAACTGTGGCAGTCAGTTTCTGAAGCAGCTCGGCTTGCAGGCCTTCGCCTTCATTCCCCAGTACAAGCCCGACCGATCCGCCCATCGCAGCACTATCCCAAATCCCATCGCCATGGGCAGCATCAGCCCCAACAAGTGAGATTGCCAGCCGCTCTGCCCATGCCCCAATGGCTTCGATGCTGCTTGTTCGCATTGTCGGGATGGCAAAGATGGATCCCATGGATGCACGCACGGATCCAGGCGCAAAGGCGTCAACGGCGGGCTCAATGAGGATGACAGACTCTGCACCTACAGCGTCTGCCGTACGAATGAGCGTGCCCGCATTGCCAGGATACTGAGGGCGATCCAGCACGATATACAATCGCGGCTGCTTGTCGGATGGAATAGGGAAGTCGTCCAATGAATAGAGAAGAGCATCGAGTGCGAATGTGGCGACCAAGCCCTGAGAGAGCTCGCGATCGGACAGCGTTGCCAACACTTGTTCAGATACGGCTATGCCTGTTGCACCTGCTTCAAGAAGTCCGGCCAGCAATCGAGGGGCTGTGTCTGTGGTGAACAAGTCCTCGCAGAAGAACACATCCAGGGCATGAATGTGGTCGGCCATGCGCGGTAAGGACATGCCTTCGAGCGCCATGCCAAGAATCTGCAATCCAGCTGCGGCAAAGCGATTCTGTTGAATGCGATGCTTCTTCTGCGTCAGTTTTCTTGCCTCGACAATGCGAGGATTGCCTGTCGATGTGATCGGTTCTTTCATGGGACAACGTCCTCGTACGGCATCAGTCAATGTTGCACAGGTCAGTGAAACTCGAATGGCTGCTCTTGATGCTGGCACATCTAGTTTTTCTATGGGATCGGATCTGCATCCAGCGTCTTGATTTCGACCCACTCAGCTCCAGGGCGAAGAACCACCTCAGTTCGAATCGCTGCCGTCTCATAATTCGGCGACACAATCTCGCTTGCCGAACGAATATAGGTTGAGGGTAGAGCCAACTCGATCGACGCGGAGCCGCTTACGCGTAGGCCGACGTTCTGCGGAACGAGAATCTCGATTTGCCCGCCAGACAAGTAGAGCGTGGTGCTTAGCTGAGACAGCGTGATCTGGCAGCGCTCGTCGCCTGTGCTGACATCAACGGATGTCAGCTGCAGTCCAGTGAGATCAAGGTCTACAGGCCCCTGTGTCTGCACAGACAAAGCCAGGGGAATCGAATCAGTCAGTCCTGCCTGCCACACATGCGACTCACGCCCTGCTATAGGCAAGAAGGGAAGCCAATACTCTGACTCCAATTGGAAATGAGCCGTATCGCCATCGCGGCGAACGGATTCTGTCAGCCGTTCATCGCGGCGCAATGTGAGCTGACCGCTGATGAGATTGTTGGAAGACGAATTGGCAGCAATGTCCATCGAGCAATCGCTGCAGGACAGCACAACTTCTGCTGCTGAAGCCCCATCCAGGGAATGCGAGAATGCATGAGTCTCTGTAATCCAAGACTGTGGAGCGAACAACTGGAACATTGCGATGCCCGCAACAACAAGGATGACCGTGCTGATCATCGTCCCAAATGCTGCGCCTGCTGAAGAGCGTCGCAGGAGCGTGTCGATACCACTCAGAATCAATAACACGGGCCAAAACCGAATGATCTGTCCCCAAATGGCGCGATCGACAATGCCCAAGTTAATCAACAAGAACATCAGACCAAAGAAGACAAGCACGATCGGGAAGACCAAGCCACCTTGCCGCCTACGTGTGGACATTAGGGCGTCCTTCTGAAATGCTGAAGCAGTAGACTCGCACCGAATCCAATGACAACGATAGGCCATAGGCGAGCCAGTTGGGGCCAGATGGCCCAGTCGATGACATCCAGTGTGTTGAGCAGGAGAACGACACCGGTGATGATAAAAAGCACCGGCATGATGGCTCCGCGAAATCGACGATCTGCTGGCATAACAACCTCCTTATTCTGAGTGGTCGCGAATCCATCGCCACAGGAAGACCAACCCGACGACGATGAGCACGGATGGCCACATCCATACTTTGGCGACCCAGTTCATCCATGTGAAGCCAAGATTGCGTAGGAGAAAGCCAATCCCTACGACAATGAGGATGGCGCCAACAGCGAATGAGGCGATGGGAGCTGCTGGGCCCGATGAGTTTTGAAGCTTGTCTCCAAGATTGCGAGCATGTCCAGCAATCTCGTCGGCACCACCGCGGACGCGTTCTCCCAGCGATGTGTTCTCTTCCTCAGACGCCTCGGGGACAAGAAGCCACAGAAGAATGTAGGCAGGAATACCAAAGCCGGGGGCTACAGCAAGAACCACGAATAGTAGACGAATGAGGTTGGGGTCGAATTTGAAATAGGCTCCCAAACCTCCACATACGCCGCCGAGCATGGAATCGGTCTTGCTTCGATACAGTCTCTTTGCCATGAATACTCCTTCTACGATAGGCTGGTGAAGAAGAGTGTAGCATATCTCGGAACAGTGTTCTATAAGGGACTGCGTCGAGGGCGGCAACTAGCGTTGCGAAACGATCAGAATGAGCAAGACAATGGCGATCGGAGAAAGCCACGACAAGAATCGACCCAAGACAGGCGTCGCACGTCGATGGAACAACGCTCGAAACTGCAGTCCTCCCACGCTCAAACTGATGGAGAAGGCAAGCCATTGAACGGCGATTCGTCCACTGAAAGACGGTTGCGTATCCGAAGCAATGAGAACAAGCAGTACGGCAAGAAGAAGACCGAAGAGCCAGATGGCCGTGAACCCCCACAACGCGCTTGCCGAGAAGACGGGCATACGCCAGCAGAGAACGGCCGTCCAAGCGGCGATGAATGCGAAGCCAGTAAGTGTGAGTGCCGCCACTTGCAGCGCTTGCAACGGAAGAAATACATGGATGAGCAACAGGGTGAAGGCGATGCTGCCAGCACCGAGAGCGAGCAGTAGGCGCCGGGTGATTGCCGTCAGTCTGAGATGGCGTATGAGAGGGTATTGTGCCTTGGGCATAGACAAACCCTACACAGAAGCGCTGTTCTCCGCAAAGTCCGCTTGTCCGTTGGCGAGGGCAAGAATTGCCAGGCCTCATGCATGCGAGTAGCATGAAGGCATGAACAAGAACGCGTTGATCTTGGACGGACGTATTGACAAGGATGACGACGTCGCTGAGCAAGCTCTCCTGCTGGTCACAGACGGTCTGACGGCACGCGAGTGGGCTATGACCACTATCCAGCTACATGAGCTTGCTATTGCTCCGTGCCTTGGCTGCTTTGGCTGCTGGACGAAGACACCGGGTGAATGTGTCATTGACGATGCTGGGCGGGATGTGGCTAAAAGCATCGTTCAGAGCGACCTCGTGGTCTATCTCACGCCGATTCTGTTTGGCGGATACTCGTTTGAGTTGAAGAAGGCGATCGACCGATCGATCCCCATTATCTCGCCAATGTTTCGGAAAGTAAGGGGCGAAGTACATCACAAGAAACGGTATGCCCACTATCCACGTGTTCTCGCTCTGGGATGGATGGAACGACGGAACACTGATGAACAAGACGCCTTCCAATCTGTTGTACAGCGAAATGCCATCAACATGTATGCGCCCAAGGCAGTGGCCGAGATTCTTGTGAGCGGAGGCGATCTCGAAACGATGAAACAGCGAGTCGAGAGGGCACTGTCAGAGGTGGTCGGATCATGAGCGAGAAACAAGCACACATTACCGTTCTCATTGGCAGTCCCAAAGGCATTGAGAAATCCACTTCTGCCCGTTTAGCAAAGATCATCACCACAGGCCTTGGAACCGATCAGTGGACGAACGAATGGTTCCATACACACCGTGTTTTGCAATCTGACGAGGCTTGGAATGGGTTGCTTGCCTCGATGGCGCGATCGGACGTCATCCTCTTTGCTGCTCCGCTCTATGTGGACAGCCTGCCAGCTCCGGTGATCGAGACCTTCTATCGTTTGACACAAGCCAAGAGCACGCTTGTACGTGATGGACTTTTACCACGGATGGTGTCTTTGCTGAATTGCGGCTTTGTCGAGGCTCATCAGAATATCACTGCACAGTCAATGGTTGAGCTGTTTAGCGAAGCGATGGGTTTTCAATGGGCGGGAGGAGTTTCTATTGGTGCGGGAGGCGCGATCAACAAGCGAATCCGCGAGGCCCTTGAAAGCGCTTCAAGCGCATTGCGTGACGATATCCTCATCTCGGATTCCGTTGAAGTTCTGACGCGCAAGCCGATTATGAAACCGTGGATGTATGTTCTTGGCGGCAACGTGATGTGGAAGAAACAAGCCAAGGCCAACGGATTGACTCCCAAACAACTGACCGCACGGCCTTACGAGAAGAGCTCCCGGACAGGTTAGGCCGGTCTTCTATAGATTAGCGAGATACAGCAACGAAGGCATGTTCTATTTAGCTCTGGCCTTGTTGCGTCTCAAGCCACGCGGAGAGTTCGTCTGTCAGGTTGTTGGCTTCCCGCACAGCTTCGTCTGCCTGAGAGGCAGTGATATGAGAACCGCCCGTGTATAGATCCTTGTTTCGCAGCATGCGGAGGGTTTGGAAGTAGTCGATGCGTTCTATGGACAAGCCGAGCGTTCCGGTGAGTGATTCAAGGGCGACGATATGATGGCCACGCCTGTCCGTCACGCGCAGATCGTGCGCTCGTAAGGCGATGAGCGAGCAACCGAGTATTGCGTGATAGGCCTGTTCGAGTCGCGTTTCGGGATAAATGTCAGAGTGACCGGCGTCGTGCAGTCGACGATGAACGGTTCTCAGCAATTGCTCAATTTCACCAGGCACTGCCTTCTCGCGCTTCAATTCGGAGCGCAGGAGCATTTCCTGGAGACTCATCGTGTCCTTCGGAAAACGTCAATTCGCGGGCCAGCGTGAATGCGTGAAACGAACGAATCGCTCTTGCTGCGCTCTTCTTCATAGTCTGCCGCTGTGTAAAGTGTTGGATTGATCTCCCGATGGAGACTCCGGCCGGCTTCGCGCAGGGGAGAGCTCAGCTCTCGGAGGCTTACTATGCCCACGACCATTAGGTCAATGTCGCTGTCGATGCGTGCCTCGCTGCTGGCATGACTGCCGTAAATATAGGCGCAATCGATTTGATCTGACAACGGCTCTAAGGCACTACGGAGTATGCCAGCGAGACCAAGAGTCTTGCGGACGATCTGTTGAAGGTCTTCGTAGATAGGGCAGTCGGGATTGAGGCGATAGACCACCTGGCGGCCGACATTGCGAGAGACAAGGATTCCGGCATCGCGAAGGGAATGTAACTCACGCATGACTGATTTCGGGCTCAGTCCTCCTCGGCGGGCAATTTCACGCAAGTGGAGGCCTTCCTCCCCAGCATCTGTCAATGCAGCGAGGATGGCGCTTCGACTCCTTGGGAACAGGGCTTCGATCAGTTGCTTTGTAGGCATAACGACTACAAGTGTAGGCAGTAGGCCTACAAAAAACAAGAAAGAGATCACGACTGTAGTCATATAGCCAACACGTGTAGGTAAATAGCCAACAAAGCCGATCTCCCCCTTCACCTGAACCAGCTGCGCATTCTCGGCAAAAGAGGAAGGCCTTAATCCTGGGGACAGGCTCGAAACCGTGCCTGTCCCCTGATTGGGTATCCGTCTCCGAGGGTGAGAACCTCTAGGGTTCTCGGGTGAGGGGGCTTTGATCCGCCGACTTGACGCATCTGCGACCAGTTGGCCTCTAGGATTTCGACAGTAGGGGGACAAGACCTAGCTGATCTTGTTGACATACGTACCCAATAAGAGTACAGTTGTACCCGATATGGGTACAAAGAAGATGACTTCTACACTTGGATCTCTGCTTCTCGGGAAAACGCGGCTTGCCATCCTGTCGCTGCTGTTCTCTCAGCCTGATCGCAAGCTCTATTTGCGCCAGATTATTCGGCTGACCGGCGCAGGACAAGGCGCGATTCAGCGAGAACTGGCAAACCTTGTCCAAGCAGGCGTTCTCACCAAGACACGCGAAGCGAATCTGGCCTACTTCCAGGTGAATCGAGCGGTCGCCGTGTATAACGAGTTACGAGGGATTGTACAAAAGACAGCAGGTATCCCCGATTTTCTACGGACAGCTCTGCTACCACTGGCTGACTCCATTCAGCATGCCTTCATCTATGGGTCTATCGCGAGCGGCACTGAGCGTGCTGAGAGCGACGTCGATCTCATGGTGATCGGTGATGTGTCATTCTTTGATGTCGTCTCTGTGGTATCACCTCTCCAGGAAACGCTCGGGCGAGAGATCAATCCTACTGTTTTCACTTCGGATGAATTGGCAAGACAGCTAACGGCACGGGATCCCTTCCTGAGTCAAGTGATGGAGAATGCACAAATCGATCTGATCGGAGGTGACCGTGAGCCTTGAAGCATGGCATGATGCTGGATTGATCGCCACGCATGAAACGAGTCGGCAAGAAATCTCTGACTTACTAGCAATCGTGGACACCGATCTGAAGGACGCTACGATCCCGGAACTAAGTGCAGAGCGTAAACTCAGTTGCTGCTACAACGCGATGCTCACGGCAGCACGAGCGGCGCTTCGTGCATCTGGATACCGAGTTTCCAAGAGCAATCAAAGCCATCACTACTATGCAATCCAATCGCTTCGCCATACTGTGGAGCTTGATGCTGATACTGTATTCAGGATCGAAGCCGTGCAGAAGAAGCGGAATGTGGCTGACTACGTGCGGATTGGCGAAGTCTCTAAGAGCGCTGTTGCTGAGATTCTGGCTCTTGCGAGGGATGTTTGCCAGTGCGTTCGCAAATGGTTGATCGAGAACCATCCGAACCTTGATCCTTGGGCCTGGCACGGAACCGTGCCTGTCCCCTGACTTGCTCCTGAGTCGGTGTCCCCGCCTGCAGTTCTGCTCGGTGAGTTTCGTATTGTGTCCCCGAAATGTCGAACCTTGGACTTGGGGCCTGGCACGGCCTCGTGCCTGTCCCCTGTTCTTGGCACTCTTCAGGCGACTCCCTCCAATACTTACATGAGTTGCCGCCACCATTCATCAAGCAACTCCTTCC
>CAZKDW010000010.1:0-10477 GCA_964551625.1 uncultured Thermotogae bacterium
AGGATTGACACGACCTAACAATTGCTGTTCGATAGAATTGTCCATGACGCGAAGATTATACGTGGTTTGAGGTAACGGACGCACCATGAGAAGTCGGCGCCGACATCACAGCGGCGAATCTGACGCTACTCGTCTGTCGAGGGAGCAACATCTGGCATGGGTATGTCTACAACATTCCTGAGGATCTCAAGGAGTTCAGCCAAGAGGTCGGCAGGCCACGTCTGTGTGTCCCAGGGAAGAAACTCGATTATGGAAGCATCGGCTTGCTCCCCATCGTCTGCTGGGGGAGCTGAGTCTTCTGCAGACGCTATGATTGTCATGTCTCCCGAAAGACTGAAGGTGGCATCTCCTGCAAGTTCCATTGAATAGGGGTCTTCAGGAATAACAAAAGTTCCTGTCGCCGCCCCTTCAGCATCTCCTTGGACGCGATAGGTCTTGTCTCCAATGAAGACCGTCGCGATAAATGTACCGGTCCCTGAACCTGACGAGTCTGTGGTCTCGGCAGTTAACCCAGAAAGTGTGAGGCCGCCCTGAACGGAAATGCTCTCTCCTGTTTCAGTTGATCCGGAGGCAGCAAATGTGGCTTGAGCATCGATGTCCATCGTAACGGTATCTCCGCTACCTGATCCGCGAGCCCATCCTGAGGCAGAGAACGCAATAGGAATGCCATCGAGATTTAGCTGTCCCGTGAGGTTGAATGTGCTCGTGAATGTCCCCGTGGCGCTCGTGCCTGAGAAATAGAGAACAGCATTGCCAAGGCCCGTTCCCTCAGCGTCCATGGAATCGGCAAAGGCGGTTGCGCAGCACAACGCTACGATGGCAAGAACGACTCGGATGGTTCTCATTATGTATGCATCCTCCTGAAGGATCCTCGATAGCTGTCCATGCTTATGTTACCTGATAACGCAGACTTCTAGCATGGGAGCTCGTTTCGCCACGTGACAAGCGTCTCGTTTTCGGGAGACCAATTTCCTGTGGAGCGTGGACAGAAGATCTGGATAAGTCGGTCGAAATCGAGCCCGATAGAGTGACAGTAATTGTCGTTACATTCGTTGGCCGAGCTCCGGGTGGTGGCCAACGAGTGAAGAACGGCCCTGTCACCTCCTTGTGGAATGCGGCGGAAGCGCACAGTGTCCGCTAGCGTGGAGAACTTGAGGTGTGAGAGTCTTTAAGTTCGCCATTTCCGCCGCGATCCCTTCGCTTCCGTGTCTGTATCTTGAAAGCAACTTGCGCTTCAGTGAAAATAGGGCGCTTTCGGGGCCAGTGCGCGGAAGAGAGACCCTGCGAAAGCGTGATCATATACGACTTTTTACTCTAGGAGGATAATGTTTCACGGGTGTTCGGCCAATCAGCCAGAAGTTGATCTAGACGAGCTTGCAGTGTTGTATCCCGGGAAGTTTATGCCTCCAGATCAAGCATTTGCCTCCATCCACCGAGGCGATCGCATCTTCATCGGAACGGGTTGTGGCTATCCTCAGCACTTGGTCAATCAGCTTGTCGCTTATACGCAGGCGCATCCCAAAGCGTTCTTTGATGCAGAGGTATTGCATATCTGGACTCTGGGAGTGAATCCTTATCTTCAGGATGACGTGCGTCGCAATTTCCGCCTTAATTCGTTCTTCGTGAGTGGTCCGACAAGGGATTCAGTGAATCAAGGCGTTGCCGATTACACATCGATCTTTCTTTCCCAAGTTCCTGAACTTCTGACGCGCGGTGTCATTCCCATCGATGTGGCGCTTGTCCAAACGTCCATGCCGGATGAACATGGCTATGTAAGTCTGGGAATCAGCGTGGATATTGTTCGAACGGCAGTGGACTGCGCGCGGACGGTGATTTGTCAGTTCAATCCAGCCATGCCGCGAACACACGGCGACAGTTTTCTGCACATGACAGACATCGATTATGCGATGCCCTTTCACGAACCGCTGCTGGAATTCGTATCGAAGCCTTCCGATGAAATCGCTGATCGAATCGGTGCCTATGTGGCCAGCCTCGTGGAGGATGGGGCGACGATTCAAGTGGGCTATGGCCGCATTCCCGATGCCATCGTCGCACGATTGAGAGACAAGAAGCATCTAGGCGTTCACACGGAACTGCTTAGTGACGGACTCGTGAGCTTGATGAAATCCGGCGTTGTCGATAATACGCAGAAAACGATCGATCGAAACAAGACGGTGGCTTCCTTTTGCATGGGATCGCGCGATACCTACGAATACCTTGATGACAATCCTGCTGTTTCATTCCGTGCCGTCGATTACACAAACAGTGCGGCCGTGATTAGTCGAATTGAGAGGATGACAGCCATTAACTCCGCACTGGAAATCGACCTCACTGGGCAAGCGACCGCTGAGTCCCTTGGCGGTGCTGTCTATAGCGGTGTTGGAGGGCAACCTGACTTCATGCGGGGAGCGATTCTGGCTCCGGGTGGGAAATCCGTGCTCGTCATTCCTTCGACAGCCAAGAACGACACGGTGTCTCGCATCGTGCCCTTCTTGGGTGCAGGTGCAGGTGTGACTCTGACGCGAAGCGATGTGCATTATGTCGTGACTGAGTATGGGATTGCCTATTTGCATGGGAAGAACCTGCGTGAAAGGGCGATGGAACTGATTCGAATTGCTCATCCAAAGTTCCGTCCGCAGCTACTCCGCGACGCTAAAGCTCGGCATCTCATTTACGCGGATCAAGCGTTCGTTCCGGGTAGCCGGGGCGAATACCCGGAGCACCTGGAAACCTACCGTACGACAAGGACGGGGCTAGAGTTACAGCTGCGTCCAGTGCGCATTTCCGATGAGCCGTTGTTGAAGGATTTCTTCTATGCCCTGTCCGATCGTTCGGTCTATCAGAGGTTCATCTCTGCTAGAAAAGATATGCCGCACGAGCGGCTGCAGGATTTTGTGATTATTGACTACTCGTCGGGGATTGTCATTCTGGCGATAGATGAAACAGATGGTATTCGGACGGTTGCGGGAGTCGCACAGTATGGCATTGAGCCAGAGTCTCATACCGCCGAGGTTGCCTTGGTCGTGCGGGATGACTTCCAGCATCAGGGAATCGGAACAGAGCTTCTGACCTACGTAACGTTGTTGGCAAAACGAGAGGGGTTGCTCGGATTCAGGGCTGAGGTGCTTGTGGAGAATCAAACCATGATGCACCTTTTTGAAGCCGCCGGTTTTTCGATTGAGAAGAAAAGAGGTGCAGGCGTCTATGAACTGCGAATGTTGTTCTGAGGATCGTACGGATACAGCGGAGGAAATGAGGAGTCTATTCCAGCCTCGAAGCATCGCTGTCTTTGGGGCCTCAACCAACCCCGCGAAAGTCGGGTATCGCGTTGTTGAGAATCTCCTAAAGGGGGGATATCAGGGAACGGTTTATCCGATTAACCCCAGCGGGGGAGAGATCCTTGGTTGCTCTGTCTCTCGAAGCTTGGGAGAGATCGACGAAGATGTTGATGTTGCGGTGATGGCGATTCCCGCCCGCTTTGTGTTCGATGCAGTGGTGGAATGCGGCAAGAAGTGTGTCAGGCATCTGGTGGTTATTACGTCTGGCTTCTCCGAAGTGGGCAACCTCGAAGAGGAGCAACGGATCACTGACTATGCGCGTGAGCACGGGATGCGTGTATTGGGTCCCAATGTATTCGGCATTTACTCGGAGGCTTGCTCGATGGACGCAACCTTTGGTCCCGGGGGTATCCTTTCTGGTCACGTGGCTATCGTGACGCAAAGCGGGGCTCTTGGCATCGCCATGATTGGGAAAACGGCAGCCGAGTCACTGGGGTTGTCCGCATTGATCTCCGTGGGGAACAAAGCGGACGTTGATGAAGCCGATTTGCTCGAATATCTGGGAAGAGACGAGAAGACGCGTGTCATCCTGCTCTATATTGAAGGGGTGAAAAACGGAGATCGCCTGGCACGAACCCTGCGATGGGTGACGCGGCGCAAACACGTGGTCGTCATTAAGTCGGGACGGTCGAAACGCGGTGCGATGGCTGCCGCTTCGCACACAGGATCGCTTGCTGGTGCTGATGATGTGTTTGACGCGGTTATGAGACAAAGCGGGGCTCTTCGCGCAGAGAATGTTCAAGACGCATTCAATTGGGTGAAGTACTTGGCCACGGCACCTGCTCCCAGCGGGGAGCAGTCCGTGATTATCACTAACGGTGGTGGAATTGGCGTCATGGCCACCGATGCCTGCGAGAAATACGGTATTTCCTTGTTTGACGATCAGAAACGTCTCAAAGAAGCGTTTTCTGAGGTCATGCCCGATTTCGGATCCTCAAAGAATCCGGTGGATCTAACTGGACAAGCCAATGCGCAAGACTATGAAAAGGCGCTGGAAGCTGCCTTGGAAGAAGATCGTATCCATTCGGTGATGGCCCTATATTGCGAAACGGCCCTGTTCGACACCGAGGAATTTGGTCATTTGATTCGCAAGATCTACGACCGCTTCCGTGAACGCAAGCCGATTTTGTTTACGTTGTTTGGTGGAGCGAAGATCGAGGCCTTGGTCCGCGAATTACGGAAGGATGGAATTCCTGTGTTCGCCAATGTCTACGAGGCTGTTTCGTGTCTTGGCGTGCTTTATCGTTCTTGGCGGAATCATCGGCAGGAAAAGGCGGAAACGCCCCAGTTGCCCTTGCCGTTGGAACGTATCTCGGAAATCCTGCAGACTGCCGGTAAGGACCAGCGTGGATTTCTGCTGGCTCACGAAGCTGCGGCTGTGTCGTCGGCATTGGGCTTCGACATGCCTCAATCCATTGTGGCTGGGAATCTTGATGAAGCTGTTCAAGCGGCTGAGAGCATTGGCTATCCCGTCGTCCTGAAGGTCGTATCTAAGGACATCATTCACAAGAGTGATGCTGGTGGCGTTGCCCTAGACCTGCAAAACAAAGAAGAAGTGATCGATGCGTATCAGGCCGTCTTGCGTGCTTGTCGTGTATACAAACATGACGCCAAGATCGAAGGCATGGAAGTGGCTGAGATGGTGAGATCCGGCGTGGAAACCATCATTGGAGCAAGGCAAGACCGCTCTTTTGGCCCTACTGTGATGGTTGGGCTGGGCGGCATCTATGTTGAAGTTATGAAGGACGTTACCTTTCGTGCCGCGCCTGTCGATCAGGCGATGGCACTGGAGATGATTGCCGATCTTCGATCGTTTCCGCTCCTGCTTGGCGTACGAGGGGAGAAACGAAAGGACATCGAAGCAGTGGCTGACGTGATTGTCACGTTGAGTCATTTGATCGATCAGTGTCGTGACATCACAGACATCGAGATCAATCCGCTGGTCGCCTACGATGTGGGTGAAGGGGCGAAGGCCGTAGACGTCAGAATCCTGTTTCAAACTCCTGAGGAGGTGAGGTAGCGTGAAATCGCTCATTGTGGCCTCGACGCGTGAAGACGCGGGAAAGACGAGTACGATTATTGCATTGGCACGTATCCTGAATAAGCGGTTTGGGTATCTCAAACCGTTGGGCGACCGCTTCCTTTATCGAAAGAAACGGCTATGGGACTATGATGCCTCGTTGATGACGCAGCTGTTCAGCTTGGGAGAAGAGCCCGAAACGATCAGTATCGGCTTTGACCATTCCAAATTGCGCTACATGTACGACAGGAAGGCTATCTTTGAAGAATACAACCGGATTATGAATCAGGTTGGGGCCGATCGCGAGGCCGTCTTCATCGAATGCGGTAAGGACCTTTCCTATGGCGCTTCAGTCTATCTTGATCCGCTGACCATATCCCAAGAGACCGGTGCGCCGGTTCTGATTATGGCAGGTGGCGGAGAGAATGAAATTGCCGATGATCTGGCGTTTATCAAGCGATTTGTTAGCAGTGATGAGGCCAACGTTGCGGGCGTGATCATAAATAAGGTCGTGCAGATGGAGGACTTCTGTCAGGTTCACATCCCGGAGATCGAGGCGCTGGGAGTGAATGTGTTGGGTGTGCTGCCTTACCATGCTGAATTCGAAACGATTTCAGTATCGACAGTTGCCGACAAGTTATTTGCCAAGGTCTTAGGCGGAGAAGATGGCTTGAAGAATCGGGTGCGCTCAGTCGTCGTTGGCGCCATGTCTGTTGGCGCTGCCCTGGTGGATCCTCATATCAATGATCCAGGCAAACTCGTCATCACCAGCGGGGATCGAAGCGACATGATCTTGGCTATCATGGAAACAGAAGGCACGGCGGGCATTGTCCTGACGAACGACATCATCCCTCCTGCGAATATCGTAGCCAAAGCGAGCTTGCGGAACGTTCCATTGTTACTGGTTGCAGGCGACACGTACTCGACTGCACTACAAATCGAGAAAATCCGACCTCTTCTGAGGGCGGAAGACACGACACAGATTGATCAATTCACGGCTCTTGTCTCGGACCATGTTGACATGGGAGGCATCCGGGCGATTATCTAATAGGTGCAAACAAGAGCGCACGTGCCTCTCATTACGTGAGACACGTGCGCTAAGATTTGCTGTGATCGGTGAAGACTACTTTTTCTCTTCGCGATCGAGATACTGAAGAATGGCATCGACGACCATGTAATTGATCGATCGGTCCCGCTTCTCACCAAGTTTGATGAGCCTTTCAACCGGTTTTTCCTCCATCTTTCTCTGAGGAATGTAGATTGACAGCTTATCCAAAATTTCTTTGTTGGCCATGGAATTTCCCCCCTCTCGTTTCCTGTGGAGTTAATCTGGGACGATTGCGTTTCATCTCCCAAAATCAAAGAACAAGTAGAGAATAGCGGATAGTCACCGATATCCTATGGAGTGCCGGGGAAACTTTCATGGAAGAAACATTCAAGGGATAGCGGCTGAGGAGGGCATGCTTCAGATGAGTCACCAACGTTACCTCCACAGGATACGGGATAATCTTGAAGTACAATGGTTCATTTGATGCATCTCGGGAGGGATACAACATGATGGGAAGAACTCGTGGCGTATGGATCTATGGTCTGATGGCTCTGGTGATCCTTCTTCTTGGGGGCTGCGCTCTTGTCAGCTCAACTCAAGCTGTGCTTGACGTCTCTTCACTGCGAGGAACTGTTCCTCTGACGATCTCGTACGATGCCAGTGCATCCGAAGGCAGGGATGGGATCAGTACGTATCGATGGACATTCGGCGATGAGACGGAAATCTATGGCATGTCGGGATCACACACCTTCAATCATGCAGGAGTCTATGCGGTTGAATTGACGATCCGCGCTACGGATGGCGCCGTGGATACAGAAACGGTCTCCATTGTCGTTGATCCCGCATTCTGGGTCGCCGACGAGAATCTAAATGAGATCTACAAACTGGATGCTTCTGGGAATGTGATTCGAACCCTGCCCTCCCCATCATCTCAGCCGCGAGGGCTAGCACTTGCTGAACGTGGCGGAAGCTGGTCCGTGTTCATTGCTTCCAAGGGAGACGGTTTCCAACGCTTGACTGAGATTGACTCCGAATCAGGTGCTGTGCTGGCGGAATACACGGCTCCGGGTCAGGACCCTGGAGGTGTAGCCTATTCTCCTGTAGCTCCTGGGAGGGTTTGGCACGTGGATCGATTGAGCCGCAAGATCTATGAGATCAATCCTACGGATGGACGGATTCTCAATGTGTTTGGTGCCACCTACTTCCAATCTTCTCCCCATTTGTACGAGACACCATTCTTACAAACACCGGGCGGGATTGCTTGGGAAGAAGGTCCCCACGCTCCAGGATCGCTATGGGTGTTGGAGTCGGAGACACAGCTGCTTTATCAATTGGTCATTGTCGCAGCGACTGATATTTTCTCTGCTACACAATTGGCGCTTCAGCCTGATCCCATATCTTTAGCGCCGAGTCTCTTCCCAATCTCAGGGTTCGACTGGTATGACGGATACTTGTGGGTGGTTGAACGCGATCGACATCAAGTGACGCAGATTGATCCAGCGACAGGGGATGCAACCGGAGTTGTGTTGCGGGGGTTTCCAGGGGCAGCTGTTAGTGGGCTTGCCATCCAGCGATAGACTGGAAGGGAACGACCTAACGGCGAGGAGGCAGCTATGAATCCGACGAGTAGTTTGCCGATTAAGGTGTTGCATCACGGCTCAATTTATGGATATCCAGAGGCTGATACGATTGTGCTGGAACGCGACCGTATCCGATCAGTTGGCCTCGCTGATGAGTTGTTGCCGCCGCTAGCAGAGTTAGAGAACATCGAATTCATCAATCTCGCCGGGCAATGTGTTCTTCCCGGGTTCATTGACGCGCACATTCACTTGATTCACACGGGGCTTGTGGAGAGTGGGTGGCGTGTGGGGCTGATGGACTTATCGCGAGATGATGTCTTGGAGAAGCTTGCTCAGGAAGCATCTGCTCGTGATGGGGAATGGGTGATTGCCGCGGGTTGGGACGAATCTCATTGGAAGAATCGAAGCTTCTTGACCAGGGCGGACTTGGACAAGATCGCTCCCCACTCTCCAATCCTCGCCATCCGCATGGACGGCCATTTGCTCACAGCGAACAGCGAAGCGATGAAGAGAATTCCTGCATCTGTTCCTGAGGATCTCATCGAGAGAGAAACAGGAATCTTGCGAGAGGCAGCTGTTGTAGAGATGGCGGGAAGCGTTCGTCCTGATCATACCGCTGTTCTAGACGCAGTCGATGTAGCAGCCCGATTGTGTCATCGTCTAGGGATTACAACCGTGCATACCATGTCTCGGCTCGATTCCTTCGAAGCGTTCATGACGCATCGCGATCAACGGAAGCTTCGAATCACGATCTGTCCCGATATAGATTCATTCGACAAGTTGCTGGCTGTGGGGTTGAAGACGGGATTCGGCGATGAGTGGCTTCGCTTTGGTGGTATTAAGATGTTCGCTGATGGCTCTATTGGCGCTCGAAATGCGGCCGTGTCGGTGCCGTACACGCAAGGCGGATTGGGCGAACTCAATCACGAAGATGCTGTACTGAGAAAATGGGTAGAGAAAGCGGACCGAGCTGGGTGGCAAACAGTGATTCATGCGATAGGCGACCGAGCGATTGAACAGATTTTGCAGACACACGAAGCGCTTGGAACCAATACGTCGCTGCAACATCGCATCGAACACTTTGAGCTGCCTCAGGCATCCCAACTGGATCGTGTGAAGGCGGCTGGCTTGCATTTGTGTATGCAACCCAACTTCATCGCCAACTGGTCGGGTCCTGACAGCATGTATGTGGATCGACTGGGTATCGAGAGGGATCGACTGAGCAATCCGCTACGATCTATTTATGATGCGGGTATCCCATTGGCATTTGGCTCAGATGGTATGCCACCATCCCCCCTCTTTGGGATCGCAGGGGCTGTCCATGGGGCCTATCCCAGTCAGAGGCTAACTATCAAAGAGGCCATTGCCTGCTACACAGAGGCAGGAGCTCAGCTTGGATTTGAAGGGGATGAGAAAGGGCGCTTGCAGCCAGGATCCTTGGCAGATCTTGTTGTTCTGGATCAGGATCTTCGGATGGACCCAAAGCATGTGGCCGACCGTTCGATCCGAATGACGTTTGTCGGAGGCGATCTCGTGTATTCATCTGATATGAGTGCATGATGATGGGGTTGGCAGAGGCTTGAAGGAAAGAGCGTGATGGAGAGAGTTATGAAACGAATTGGAGTGTTGACAAGCGGGGGCGACGCGCCCGGAATGAATGCTGCGATTCGCGCTGCGATACGGTGTGGAACGAGCCTTGGGTTCTCCCTGTTTGGGATTGAGCGAGGGTATGCAGGCCTGATCTCGGGGGAAGTCATCCCCTTGGACAACCGCTCAGTGGGGGGGATTATTGAGCGTGGAGGAACGATCCTACGCAGCGCTCGGTCTCAACCCTTCAGGCAACATGATGGTCAACGGCAAGCCCTGTCCACAATTCGCAAGCATGCGCTTGATGGGTTGATCGTGATTGGCGGCAATGGCTCACTGAGAGGAGCCCAGTGGCTGAGCGAGCATGGCGTTCCGGCAGTGGGGATTCCTGCATCCATTGATAACGATATCCCCGGATCAACCATGGCGATCGGTGTGGATAGCGCTCTAAACACCGTCGTTGAATGTCTGGATCGGCTTCGCGATACAGCCATTGCCCATGCGCGGGTATTTGTCGTGGAAGTGATGGGACGGGAATCGGGATACATTGCACTGATGGGCGGATTGGCTGGGGGAGCCGAGATCATCCTGTTGCCTGAGATGCCTAAGTCGCTTCACGACATTGAACGCAGCGTTCAAGACGGAATGGCTAGGGGCAAGAGCCACTCCATTATTGTTGTGGCAGAAGGGTTCACGCCCAGTGACGGGCCGTCTCCCTCGAGTTCCTCGGCGCGAGAAATCTGCAATCACTTGGACGCATTGGGGACTGTGGAAAGCAGGATCACCATCCTTGGACATCTGCAACGAGGCGGATCTCCGTCAGCATTTGATCGAATCCTTGCCAGTCGTTTCGGCGAAGCCGCCATCCGAGCGTTCACAGGGGATGCTCCCTCAGGCATGATGG
>CAZKDW010000010.1:10577-15335 GCA_964551625.1 uncultured Thermotogae bacterium
TGCGGATTATTCGACAGTCACAGTCTTGGCGAGATTCCTTGGCTGATCGACATCGGTTCCCCGCCAGACGGCTGTGTGGTAGGCCAGTAACTGGAGAGGGATCGTAAACAGGATGGGGCGAGAGATGCCTTCTACTGCAGGTACTGGGATGACGAAATCGGCCAGCCGCTTCAGTGATGGCTCTTCAGGAATGTCAGTCACAACGATGACTTTTCCATTGCGCGCCTTCACTTCCTCCATATTGGATAGCACCTTCTCTAGCGCGATGTCGCGAGACAACAGGAAGATGACGGGTGTGTTCTCATCGATCAGCGCGATTGGACCATGCTTCATTTCTCCTGCAGGATAGCCCTCAGCGTGGATGTAGGAAATCTCCTTGAGCTTCAGCGCGCCTTCCAGGGCAATCGGGAACAACTCACCCCTTGCCAGGAATAGGACATCTGATGCGTGATGGAGCTTCTCTGCGATGGCGCGAATATCTTTCTCTCTTTGGAGAATCTCGTTGATACGGCCGGGCAGCAATGCCAGTCTGGCGACTTCTTCTTGGATATCTTGTTCAGTTAACAGATCGCCTGCCAACTGAAATCCCAGCAATCCCAAGGCTGCGATTTGGGCAGTGAACGTCTTTGTGGCTGCGACGCCGATCTCGATTCCTGCGTAGGTATATAACGAGGCATCTGCCTCACGATCAATGGTCGATTGTTCATTGTTGACCAAAGCGATGACTTGAGCGCCAGCGGCCTTGGCGCTACGAAGGGCCATGAGCGTATCGATGGTCTCGCCTGATTGAGAAACAGCGATCACAAGGGATCGCTCTGACATATGGGGAGAGCGCATGCGAAATTCGGAGGCAATCATCGACTGGATGGGTACATGAAGGTAGCGTTCCCATAGGTACTCGGCTGTCAGGCTGGCATGAAAGGCTGTGCCACAAGAAACGAGATAGATGTGGTCAAAGGGAGCGAGGGGAGCACGTAATACCAATCTACTGGACAGTGCGCCTGCGGCCTTGTCTCGAATCGTCTCGCCGACAGAGCGATCCTGTTCATGAATCTCCTTGAGCATGAAGTGTTTATAGCCGCCCTTCTGGATTGAGACTGGATCTGTCTTTACGCGATGGGACGGGCGCTGGATCTCAGTTCCTTCGAGATTGATGATGCGAACTGAGTTTCGCGTAATGTCAGCCAATTCGTCATCGTCGAGGAAGATAACAGAGTTAGCCCTTCCGAGTAAGGCGGGGATGTCAGAGGCGATGAAGTTTGCGCCGGGTGCTTGCCCAATAACGAGAGGGCTTCCACGTCGAGCAGCAACGATGCGGTCCGGCGTATCTGCGCAGAGAACGGCTAAAGCGAAGGCGCCTTTTGCTTCTCGGACAGCGGCTGTCACGGCCTTGAGTAAATCGCCGTCAAAGTGGTGTTCGATGAGATGGGCCAACACCTCCGTATCCGTGTCTGAGGAAAACTGATGGCCTTCGGCAAGCAGTCGTTCTCGTAACAGGAGATAATTCTCGATAATGCCGTTGTGAATGAGTGCGATTTTTCCGTGGCAGTCAAAGTGCGGATGAGCATTCAGTTCGCTAGGTTTGCCGTGCGTAGCCCAGCGTGTATGACCGATTCCGATCGTGGCTGAGGACTCAACCTCTTGGAGTTTTGCTTCCAAATCACGTACCTTGCCAGCGTTACGGAAGCGGACCAGGTGGCCGTTCTGCAGCGTGGCAATGCCCGCAGAATCGTATCCTCTATACTCAAGTCGGGACAATCCCTCTAGCAGCAAAGGGACGACGGGTTCACTGCCGATCATTCCTATAATTCCGCACACATTGACCTCCTGCACAAACAAAGTGTAGCCAATGGGTGGGACATCGCCAATGTCCATCAGGATTGTTGCTCTAGAAGGCAGGGGCTATACTTGTGTGTCATTTGGACACTGATCATCTTGGAAGGAGCTAGGCATGCGAGAAGTCGTGATTAAGGCGTTATTGGTTGATCCGTCGGATAATTCTCCTGTTGTTCTGTTGAAGGATCGCGCGTCTCGCAAGGCGTTGCCTATTTGGATCGGAGATTCCGAGGCCATCTCCATTGCCTTCGGACTCCAGAATGAGGACTTCCCTCGTCCGTTGACGCATGTTCTGATGAAGAGAATGATCGAGGATCTTGATGCCAAGATCGAAAAAATCATCATCAAGTCCGTACAGGACAGAACATTCTTTGCCTCGATCTATGTTCGCGACTCCAAAGGGGATGTGATGGAATTCGATGCCCGGCCTTCGGATTCTCTCGCGCTTTCTCTCCGAGCCGGTTGCCAGATCTTTGTCGAAGACGAGGTCTTCAATTCTGAAGCGATTGAGTCCCCATTTGCTGAGGAAGATGAATTCCAAGACTTTGTTGACGATGACTTGGATTTGGGCGAGTTTCGCAAATGGAAAGAGTGGGCAGAAAAAGAGGCGGAAGACTCCTAACCTCGGATATTCTCGACGCCCTCCTGGGGTGGCGTGATTACATCAGACTCCGTTAATCCTTGGTTAATCGTGATGAGTTCCACAACGAAGGTTGTGCTGCGCTGGCCATTCTTGAATGTGACAATCTTCTGGATGAGATAGGTTTCACGGTCAATCCAGATCATGCGTAGCAGTTCCTTGGAGTCAGCGTCGCGGACTTCAAGGATATGGCTTGGTTGTATCGCGCTTCCACTACCTGCAAATTGAGATGGAGCGAATCCTATGGTGGATTTCAGCTCTCCTTCTTCCACTTGAATATCATCGCAGAAGGCGAAACAAAGAGCGTAGGACTCGCTCTCAGGCTCATCCAGGGCAGAAAACTGTACAAGACCGGAATAGCGCGGATCATAGGGTACGGGTGTGTAGGTGAACGGCTTGAGAATGGAAAGCCACTCTGTAGACGGAATCTCTGAGAACCCAACGTCTTGAAGGATCCTAATTTCAATCCTGCCATCGTCCCAGTCTGACTCAACCTGTGTTAGATCAAAGAATCCTCGACCGATGTCCACAAGGGGGAATCCAGGCCATCGCTTGCTGACCATGACATCTTCGCTGGGGATGTAGTGTGACAGTTGGTCATTCTTGATGATGAACGTCTCATCGCTGACAGACGATAGAAATTGACCGTCGCCCACGTCCTCAGGCGGAACATAGCGCATGGAGAGAACAGGCGGGGGCCCTTTCACATATTTCACCTTAACTCGCACATACTCCCCAGGCAGTGACTCGTCGGTTACGTGCAGCGTGGCCTCCACATCCTGGACGCTATCGTACGCGTTCTCAACACGCCAGAGGAGACCTGCAATGTCTGTGACTGGATGCTGGTCGAGCGAAAACTGATGTACGGCAACCACAGTGACAATGAGCGCAAGGAATCCGCCAAGGGCGAGAAGGATAAGGCTTTGATTGTTCATCAATGAGCATTATAATCGCCTTCTGATGGGCATTCAATAAGGTTCATAACTGGAAAAGGATCGTACGATTGGAGGCTCGTGGTGGAACTTCGCAAGATTCAAGATGCCGACGTAGAAGGAAAGACCGTACTCGTCAGAGTAGATTACAACGTCCCTCTGGAGAATGGGCAGGTGATGGATGATCGACGGATTCGAGCCTCGCTGCCGACGATTCAGTGGCTTCTCGAACACAACGCGAAAGTTATCCTGATATCTCATCTGGGACGTCCGGAAGGGACGATCACAGAAGACCTGAGGCTCAATGCTGTGGCGACATCTCTTGAATCGATCTTGGATAGGCGCATCATCAAACTTGATGAGTGCATTGGAGAGGCCGTTTCCAAAGCCGTTGCTGATGCGAAGAGTGGAGATATCCTACTACTAGAGAATGTACGGTTCCACAGGGAAGAGACCATCAATGAGCCCGCATTCACTCATGCGTTAGCGAACCTCGGCGAATTGTTCGTCAATGACGCGTTTGCCACGATGCATCGGTCCCATGCGTCGACAGTCGGGATTGCCGATCACTTGCCAAGCTACGCAGGATTCCTTGTACAAGCAGAGATTGATGCGCTCAATCCTCTGATCGATTCCCCGCAACGACCATATATAGCTGTTGTTGGGGGAAGGAAAGCTCAAAGCAAGCTGGGCCCGCTGCATGACTTGGCTGCCAAAGTGGATGAAATCCTGATCGGCGGCGGTGTGGCCATGACATTCCTTCATGCTTCAGGAATCGATGTCGGCGCCTCTGTCGTGGATTACAAGGTCCTTGAGGAAGTGGGCGTGATCCAGCGGATCATCGAGAAAACCAATACGACTCTTCACCTACCTGTTGATGTCGTGGCAGCGCGTGAGCTGTCAGATGAGTCTGAAACTAGGGTCTGTTCTGTCAATGAGATTCCAGAGGGCTGGCATGCATTTGACATTGGCCCTGAGACGACGCGACTCTTCAGTGAGCGTATTCGCGAGGCGAAAATGCTCGTTTGGACGGGGCCCATGGGCGTGTATGAACTTGAAGCTTTCTCCAATGGAACGAAGCAGCTTGGCGCTGCAGTCGCGCAATCTTCCGCCTATAGCATTATCGGAGGCGGTGAGACAGGAGAAGCCATGGAACGCTTCGGCGTAGCCGAAGCTGCGTCCTTCATCTCAACAGGGGGTGGAGCGTGCCTCGCATTCCTGAGAGGAAAGACCATGCCTGCGCTGGCCGCATTGCGGGCGTGATTTCGTCTGATCCTGCTGTGATGCGTATAATCATGAAACAGATATTGCGGGCATAGCTCAGTGGTAGAGCATCAGCTTCCCAAGCTG
>CAZKDW010000011.1:0-2981 GCA_964551625.1 uncultured Thermotogae bacterium
TCGATCCAGCTGCTTACAGATCGATCGGCAAGTGATTGCGTGGCTTGAATGTGGTCGATGCGCCAACCCTTGCCATCGGCGATGCCATTACGAGCGCGGTAGTCGTAGTAGGTATAGTGGCCGCCTTCGGGCACGTGCTTGCGGAACACATCCACAAATCCCCAATCTGTAACCCTGTGGAAGGCTTCGGTTACTTGAGGGTTGAAACACACATGGCCAAGCAAGCGCTTGGGATCGTGAATGTCGATGTCTGTCGGTGCGACATTGATATCGCCGACCCAGACGATGGGCTGATCGGGAGAGAAGTTCGCCTCAAATAGCGTTCGCAGCCGATCGAACCAAGCCAGCTTGTACTGATACATCTCGTGATCAACATCGCGTCCTTGCGGCACGTAGGTATTCACGACTGTGATGCCCTCGATAGTTGCCACCAGCAACCGCGATTCATCTGCTGGGCCTCCATCGTCAAACCCATGAATGACGGACGAAGGCTCACTTTTCGATAGGATAGCCACACCGTTGTACGACTTCTGCCCCTTGAAGGTCACGTGGTATCCGGCATCCTGAAATGGAACAACAGGATACTCGTGATCCTGAACCTTCGTTTCCTGCAGACACACGATATCTGGCGATGTCTTCTCTAACCACGGCAGCAGAATGTGCATGCGAGAGCGGACCGAATTCACGTTGAATGTCGCAATAGTTAGTGCCATGGGGCCTCCGGGCTTAGGCAGGGATGATGCCGCTTAGAGTGGTGACCGCGATCCCCTCTTCGCGTAGCCGTTCAATGTAGGGATTGATGCCAATGGAATCAGACACGATGTGGCCAGTCACGATCAGATTCTTGGTCTCTCCATACTCAGCAACCAGTTTCTTGGAGTCGGCAGGACGGCAGTGAATGTAGATGACCGTATCCACGCCGTGATCGAAATAAGCCTTGGCTACAGGGTAGCCTCCGTTGGTGCCTGCCCCATGCGACATCACCACGGTGCCAATTGGATTCTCCATTCTGCCCATCCGCAGCTCGATCTGTGTATCTGCATGCTCAAATTCACCAAAAGACGCACCAAAGTGAGTCATCAGATCGGCAATTGTGTCCGTCGTCGCCAAGTCATCGGCTGCGGCCTGCAATCGTCGTCGTCCGATCTCGTCCAATGGCGTGTGGATATTCAAGTAGGGCATGTCAAGCAACCGTGCCACAGACGGGTCGTGATCATAATTTGACATGGAAGCCAGAACACGATGCTCTTCAGCCAGATTGTCTATCACCTCTTGGACAGCGTCACGAGGGACGCCTGCATCTATCAGTTGATCCAAGTGTCTGTACAGTACTTTGTGGAATTGCAGACGCGCTTGTCCGCCCGTTGGGTGATGGCTCATGGCAGCGTCGAACCCAAGATCAGAAGCCATTTTCACTTCAGGGCCCTTGATATCGATACCCAGCATGAGTTTCTTGATATCGCTGCCGGGATGGTAGATTGCACTATCTCCTGGGACCTCGGTCAATCCCGCCATCTCTAAGGCCAGATTCATCAGTTGGTCAGTGTTCATAGGGTGCCAAGTTCTCCTTCAGAGTCAGCAGACTCGCCGAAGCTCTTGCCATTGAGTGGAGCTACTACAAAGTCGCGCAACGTCGATCCGCCGATAAATTCACGAAGGATAGAGTTGGATGGTATGTTGTCAGGAATCAGCGGCTCAAACCAGCGTAGCAGGGAAAGCAACCTGTCGGCCTCTACGCGAACCGTCGGATCTTGAATCTGAAGTAGCAGTGATTCGACAAATGGCTTGAGCACGGCCAGCTCGTAGCTCAATGCTGAGTTAAACATCATGTCGGCCTCTTCTTGGTACGGGAAGATGTAGTTCTTCTCGCCGCGCCGCACATTGTCCCAGAGTTTAAGTGTGTCTTCTGCCGGATAGCCACGGAACACGGCATCGCGCACGATGCGCCGGATGAGGCGCGTGTCTGTGGTGGAGAGGCGGTTGTGCGCATCCAAATTCAACTGTGTCAGGGCAGAGACGAAGATACGCACAGTCTCGTCTGTTGACAACCCCTCCAGAATATCGGGATTGAGGCCGTGAATGCCCTCGACGAGCAAGATCTGATCGGGAGCTAGCTGAATGGTCGGCCCTTGTTCACGTTCGCCTGTGAGGAAATTAAAATGAGGCAGTGTGACAGATTCTCCACGCCCAAGACGATGAAGGTGCTCTTGCAGCAGCGTGATGTCCATGGCTGTGGGTGCATCCAGATCAATGTCGTCTCCATATCTCTTCTGCATCACAGATCGCGGATTGAAGTATTCATCCATGCCCAGCGGATAGGGTTGCAGTCCAGATGCCAACAGTTGGATGGATAGCCGTTTCGCAAACGTGGTCTTGCCAGACGACGAAGGGCCAGCCACGAAGATCAAGCGGGCACCATCCGCGTGTTTTCTCTTCAGCGTTGCAGCAATCTCAGCAATGCGCTTCTCGTGCAGCGCCTCAGAGATCAAGATGATCTGGCCAATGCGTTCAGATCGAATGGCTTGATTGAGAGATCCGATATCGCGAACGCCGATCACCTTAAGCCATTCACCGTATTCGTCGAAGACCTTTCGCAGTGCTTTGAACTTCACGTTGGGAACAAGTCGAGTCGGATTCTCTCGCCGAGGAAATCGCAGGACAAATCCGCCCTCACACGGTTCGATACCAAATGTCTTCAGCACACACGTGGAGGCAACCATGTAGCCATGGAAGTAGTCGGTCATGCCATTCAGCTCATAGAGGTGATAGTGATCCTCGTCGAGCGTGGATACGAGGCGCTCCTTGTCCATATCCCCTTGAGCGCGGAAGGCATCGCGGGCTTGTTCAGGAGTCACCCGCTTGCGAAGAATGGGAAGATCGGCGGCCACCAGCTCCTTCATGCGGCTCTTGATCCTCTTCAGTTCCTGATTGGTGAAAGGCTCGCGCCCCTTGAGATGACAGACATAGCCTCCGTGGGGCAC
>CAZKDW010000011.1:3081-15294 GCA_964551625.1 uncultured Thermotogae bacterium
CAATGTAGACAGATGAACCTGAAAATCCTCTTGCTGATGCAGCGATTCCTCATTCTTGGACACGTTGGTCACTCCGTTTCTAGGATTACATTCGTCTCAATACGTGCGTCTTCAACTGCTCGATTGTCTTGTCCAAATCGTTCAACACGGGATCGGCGGAAACCGTCGATTGCCCTGTCCCCCTCAAAGATGTGGCCATCACATTGTGCATGGCTGCTTCAGTGATCCATTCCGATGGAATCTCATCAGGGAGCTCGCGATCTAGAAGGGTCGCCCAAGCCAGCGTCCAGGCACGGACGACATTGGCTACATCATAGCCGCCGCCGCCGAGTGCAATCCACGGAAGGCCCAGGTTTCGAAACTGTTGCAGGCACGTCTCGAATCCACGTAAAGAAAGTCGTAGATTGGCCACGATATCGCCAAGCACAGCATCTGATCCAAGCTGTGTGACCAATACATCGGGCTGATAGGCTTGAAGAAGAGGGAGGACGACCTCTGCGAATGTCCGCTCATAGGCGTCATCGCCCGCTCCAGGGGCCAACGGAACATTCACAGTATATCCCTTGCCCGCTCCTTCGCCGATATCATGCGCAAACCCGGTCCCGGGGAAGATGGTTCGTCCCGATTGATGGATGGAAATCGTAAGTACATCCGAGCGGTCGTAGAAAGCACGCTCAACACCATCGCCATGATGGGCGTCTATATCAACATAAGCCACGCGCTTGCCCGCTCGCGTCAAGGCTTGAATCGCCAGTACGCCATCATTGATGTGGCAGAAGCCCGATGCGTGGGATGGCATAGCGTGATGGAGACCACCAGATAAGTTAAAGGCACGAGTCGCATGGCCAGACAAGATTTCCTCCGCACATTGGATGGATGCTCCTGCTACTGACATAGCCCAGTCATAGACACCGAGGAACACCGGATTATCAGCACTTGCCAATCCATGGACGAACAAGTTGGGCGTCCACATCCCATCGCTGGAAAGCCGTAGGCACTCCAGATACCCCTGTCTGTGAAAGTCCGTGGCCTCGGGGTCAGTCGCCATGCGCGGCAGAAGAACCGTAATGTCATCGGCGTCAATCATCTTGTAAGACTCGATCAAGCTATAGGCGAGGCCAAGTCGATGGATCTTGAATGGATGATGAGCGCCAAAGTCATACTGCAAAAGCGTTCGTGGGTCAATCAGATAGTGATTCACAACACCTCATTTGAGTTCTTGATCCCCTCTTGCAACTTCTCGCGATGCTGGCATCACGTACTGGGGAACGACCATAGCTCTGCAAGATCACCTTCGTCAAGGCCCCACGGGTCACAACCCAAGGGATACACGCCGATGTCAACCGCCGTTTCAGCGACAACGAACGTGTCGTCGTCCCATGTGAATGTGATGCTATCGCCGTAGCAGGACAGATCAGCCAGCAAGGTGTCGGAAACGGCAACGAGCGCGAGCACGTGATCGGGCAAGGTGTCGTCGTCCGTATCGACAAATGCCAGCTTGCATTGAATATCCATCGCTTTCAGCAGGCTGACAAGAAGGATGGCTGTATCTTCGCAGTCTCCATGACCATCAGCCAATGTCTCCAGCGGATACAGGGGATGGTCAACGGCGGGAGGATCGGCTTGATAGCTAATGGCGTCTTGAACAAAGGCCAGCGCCTCTTGAATGAATTCGTCGTCATCCTGGCCAGCTCGATTCCAAAGCTCCATGGCATAGTCATGAAGTGTAGGATCATCCAACGGATCGCTGACGAAATCGCCGTACTTGTCAATATAGGGACTGCTGCGCAAACGTCCCTTGTAATCCTGATAGAGCCAGTAGGGAATCAGCATATCCCAGACCCTCGGTTCTCCGTCACGTTCCCATTGAAAGGTACGCAGCGTATAGCCATCGGGGATCCGTTTAACTTTTACAGGGACGCTGGCAGAAGCAGCTAATCCTTCGGGATCAGTCACAGTAACGCGAACTTGATACGTGCCTGCGCTTCGGTAGGAGTGGGTCACTCGTGCACCTGTCTCTGACTCTCCATCATCGAAGTCCCACTGAATCGTCAGTACCTCTCCCTCGGGATCAATCGAACCTGAAGCGTCAAAGACAACATCGATCGGTGCATAGCCCTCTCGTGGAGACACTTCCAAAGCGAGAATCGGCGCGCGATTGGCAGTTGGGAACAGGCATCCAGATAGACCGAGACTCAGAACCAACCCGACAATCGCTGCCGCTACTCTGACTGCTTGACCCTTCTGCTTCCTCATGATCGGTCGATTGTAGGCCTTTACTGGATGTCTCTCAATGTCGGAATCCTTTCCTGTTGTGCATTCCGAGGATTTCGCCCGTTGACCCAAGATTTCATGTATGCTACCATCGAATGTGGCAAGGGGGCTTCAATGTACATGATCATTGTGGGGGCAGGAAGTATTGGCACGAGCTTGATCGATATCGCCGTCTGCGAGAAGAACAACGTGGTGCTCATCGATGCAAATGCAGATCGCGCCCGAGAGATTAGCAACAAGTATGACATCACTGTGCTCAGCGGTAATGCTACGTCTGCAGACACGATCCGCGAGGCCGGCGCTGAGCGAGCCGATGCACTGATTGTCACAACATCGGATGACGCAGTAAACCTGATGGTCGTCTCTATTGCAGCCCATCTAGAGATTCCGTCCATCGTGTCCGTGGTCAATGAAAAGGAACATGCTGACTTCTTCCGCAAGCTTGGCGCCAATGTCATGGAGAATCCTGAAGAGGTCGTCGCCCAGCATCTGTACAACGCAGTCAAGCAACCCAATGTGCAGGACTTCGCTCTGCTTCCCAAAGGCGCACAGATCTTTAGGCTTCGAATCACGAGCGATTCCCCTCTTGCCAATCGCTCCATCGCAGACAGCATCAAAAGAGACTTCATCCCTGAATCCATTCGCGTCTTGGCTATTGCACGTGATGATGAAGACACACAATCCATCGCTATGGGCGATTCAATTCTTGCAGAAGGCGATATCCTGACCCTGTTCTCGCTACAGCGAGTCAGTGATGACGTCATTGCGAAACTGATTGGATGAGTCCTTCGATCTTCCGCTCCAAACAGGATTTGTTCATCATCCTTAGGGACTTGGGATCGCTGATCCCTGTCGTAGGCATCATGGCGGTGGTGTCCATGATCATCCCGCTGATCTACGGCGAGTCCTTTGCGTATGCCCCGCTAGCGATCACGGCAGTCACATCCTTTGTCCTAGGCGCCATGCTATATTTCCCTCTTCGCAAGGTGGCCGGGGACACGCAACTGAAACACGGGCTCATCATCGCGGCCTTCGGATGGCTACTTGTCGCTGCGCTTGGCTCCATGCCCTTCATTCTAACGGCAGTCATGATTGATCCAGGAGCTTCCACGGAAACGCTCCAACACTTCAGAGATCCAGCCAACGCGTTCTTCGAATCGATCTCTGGATATACAGGCACAGGTCTGACCATGGCGTCCCGCGCCGACCTGCTGCCCAAGACCCTGCAATGGTGGAGAAGCTTCATCCAATGGGTTGGCGGCATGGGTGTAATCGTTGTTATGTTGGCCATTTTGGCCGGGCCGCGACCGGGAACAGCGAGCCATAGCTTGTATTATGCAGAAGCGCGCTCAGAACGCATTCTCCCTAGCATCAATTCAACGCTGCGGACGATGTGGTGGATTTTCTTTCTCTATACCTTCATCTCCGTCATCGCCCTGTGGGGAGCGGGTATGCCGATGTGGGAGTCGCTCAATCATGCCATGACTGGCCTTGCCACAGGAGGATTCACCGTAACAGCCAATTCGATTGCCTCCTACAACAGCGTATCCATTGAACTTGTGCTTATTCCCATCATGTTGTTGGGTGCCATCAGTTTTGCCGTTCACTACGAGATGATGCGCGGCAATGGGTGGATTCTATGGCGAGACTTCCAAACCCGCTGGTTCCTCATTCTCGCGGCGATCGGGATTGCCGCATTGACACTGGAGAACTTGGGCGTCATCGGAGGATTCCAATCCTTACGAGAGTCTGCGTTTCAAATGGTCTCGTCCATCACGTGCACAGGGTTTCAAACAGCAGACTTGGCAACGTGGAGCCCTACAGGAAAGCTGCTGTTAGCCACAGCTATGTTTATCGGCGGCGCAGCCGGATCGACAGCTGGCGGCATCAAGGTCATGCGCATGCTCATTTTGATGAAGGGTGTGCAATGGCGGTTCCGCAAGATCGTATCCCCACGACAAGCCATTGTGCCGTTCCGTATCGGCGATTCGACAGTTGAAGAATCTCAGATCGGTCAGCGTTTGGAAGATGCCTCACTAATCACATTCCTATGGCTCATCTTCTTGGGACTGGGCATTGTCGTCCTCCTACACACGGCCTCACCCGAGTACACGCTGTCTGACGTCGTCTTTGAAGTGGCCAGCGCCCAAGGCAACGTCGGATTATCTGTTGGTATCACGCAGCCCTCCATGTCCCTAGCCAGCAAGCTGATGCTTTGCTTCAGCATGTGGATCGGACGCTTGGAGATTATTCCCGTTCTCATGCTCGTTCGTGCGCTGTTCTTCGGCCTGCAATAAGCTGACGGATCCTTCACATCTCTGCCACAAGAAGCCCGTATACTACGATCGCAACACTTAAGGAGGAACTGTGACCAAACGTTCTGTTCTTTTTTCTTGCCTCCTGCTTGTCGTATTCAGCAGCATGGCATGGTCTTACGACCGTTCCGAATTCTTATTCCTAGACGAGATCAAGATTGGGATGGTCGGTATTGGCAAGACCATCGTCGCTGGCGACATCATTGAGGAATTTGCTGTCGAAGTACTCGGCGTCATCGATCAATCGGGGACCCTGTCTGACTTCATCGTCGTGCAAGTATCTGGTGATGTCATTGGGAGAACGGGTGGCATTGCCCAAGGCATGAGTGGAAGTCCCGTCTATATCGATGGCAAGCTCATCGGCGCTCTTTCGCGCGCTGCCAATTGGTCCAAGGCCATCACACCCATTGGATTGGTAACACCCATCGAGCCTATGCTAAACGTCCTCGATAGTGCCAGCGCGGCAACAATCATGGCAGCGCCTGCCCCATCGGCCATACTGGCAGATGTTGGATTCGTCCAGATGCCTGGTCAGCCCAATGACAATCTCGTGGCGAACTTCCCAGATGTCATCTTCTCCTATCCCGTATCCTCGCCCTTGATCACGACAGGGTTATCTGGCCGGTCTCTCGACATCTTGATGTCAGGCCTGCCCACGCATGGCACATCAGCCAAGCTGGTCACAGACATACTCGGCTCGGGCATTCAACCTGAAATCCGCGGATTGTCTTCCCTTGGACTCACGTTGCTTCCGCTCGCTGGCTCTGGAGCCAGTGCCCCCACAGACCCCTCAGCCTTGATCGCAGGCGGGTCTGTTGGCGTTGCTCTAGCCACGGGTGACATGTCTGCTGGGTCGCTGGGAACCATCACCTATCGTGACGGAGATACGCTTATCGGCTATGGTCATCCGTTTATCAATAATGGCTCCTCGCAATTTCCGCTGACCAGCGTATCGATTATCAGCACAATGAAATCGTTCGAAGCCTCGTTCAAGCTGGGAACCCTAGGCGATCCCCTCGGAACCATTCTTGAGGACCGATCGGCAGCCATCGGTGGCCGGCTGGGGCCTGTGGCTGATCTCATCGACCTTTCTCTGTCTGTAGAAGACACAGATAGCCATGTGCAACAAGACTATGCCATCGGTTTGATCAAAGAGCCACAGCTTGTTCCCGACCTCCTTCTGTCCATGGGATACCAAGCCATTGACACCACACTCGACCGCGTCGGCCAGGGAACTGTCGAGGTTACTTACAACATCCAGGGTGACAACATGCCGTTCCCCTTGGAGCGCAGAGATGTCTTCTTCAGCTCCTCAGATATCGCTGTCTATGCGCCTTGGCAGCTGGCAAGCATGGTGGCCTTCTTGGAGTACAACTCATTCGATGATCCACAGATTACCAGCATCTCGGCTTCTATTGAGATCACCGAAGAGATTCGTGGCATCCAGATCAACGGGCTCACAGTCGACCGCCCCTACTACTCGCCAGGAGACATGGTGAACTACGAGGTTCGCCTACAGACATTCCAGGGCGAAGAGCGTGTAGAACACGGATCTCTGCAGATTCCGACAGATCTGTTATCAGATGTCATCGTTATCCGCGCCTATGGAGGCCCCCGGTATCTCGAAGCAGGCGAAGTCGCACGTGAGTTTGAGGGGTTGGGGGACTTGATCGATGCGATCGAATCCATCCCTGCGTACGACGAACTGACTGTCGAGTTATTCGCCGTGGATCTATGGTCAGTTGATCCCTCTGCGCTGTTTGGTGTGGAAGACGAAACCTATGATTTCCCGGGCTACGTCATCTATGACGAACGCGAGATCGCTGTGCCGCTGTTGGAGACCTCGAATGCTGCCACAACAACGACAGATCCTGAACCACCAACGAGCGGGCCTGGTTGGTAGACAGCATGTTCCCTGTGGAGAAGATCGCCCAGATAGTCGAGGGTGAGCTTCTCCGCTGGGAGACAGCCACGCCGAAGAGGGCGATTCATGACTCGCGGCTTGTAGAGCCAGGCGATCTGTTCGTCGCCTTGCCGGGACAGCGATCCGATGGGCACACATTCCTTGCCGATGCATTCGATCGCGGAGCAAGCGCGGCCATCGTCTCTGAGACCGCAGCTCTTCCCGATCACGGGCGGAATCTCATCCGTGTTCCCAACCCTGCCTTGGCATTGCAACAGTGGGCTGCCGCGTGGCGGCAGAGCCTGGATGCCACGATCGTCGCTATCACGGGCACCAACGGCAAGACGACGGTTCGCGCACTACTTGGCCACTTTCTGTCAGCACATACATCTGCCTACGCTTCTCCGCACAACTACAACACCGAGATTGGGCTTCCCATTGCCCTGCTCTCCATGCCTTCAGATGCCGATATCGGCGTGTTTGAATTGGGCGCAGAGCGACCAGGCGACATCGCACTGCTCGCGAGCATCCTGCAACCGCACATGGGCATCCTCACCTCTGTAGGCCCGGGGCATCTTGATGGATTCAAGACAGTCTCTGCACTCACTGCAGAGAAGTGGTCGCTCATCGAGCATCTGCCTGAAGACGGGACAGCCTTCGTGAATGCCGATGTGCCTCGACTTCCAGATTTGGCAGCCACTGTGCGCGTGCCCATAGTCACAGCAGGATTGGAGAACGGCGACGTTCGAGGCCATGTCCTGCAGACGGTTCCGAGTCTGAAGGTCAAGCTAGCCAATCAGGACATCACACTGTGTAGCCCTCTTGTTGGCGCTCACAATGCCGCCAATCTGCTGCTGGCTGCGGTTGCCGCCAACGCACTCGGAATGAGCTGGAAGGAGATCGCGGATCAGGCCCCATCCTTCGAGCCAATCTCTCACCGGCTTGCGCCCATTCAAGCATCGTTCGGAATCCTTCTCGATGACACCTACAACGCGAATCCTGCGTCCATGTCAGCTGCCCTCGATGTGTTAGCGTCCTCTAGCATCGAGCCTGTTCGTCGCGTCTTCGTGTTCGGGGAGATGTTTGGGCTGGGAACCGCCAGTGCTCGCTATCATCGAGATATCGCGCAGCAGGCACTGGGCCTTTCCATCGACGCCATCCTCCCGGTCGGAGATGCGGCAATTGCCGCCTGCCAAGCTGTTGGGGCAGGCTCAGAAGATACCAGGATCATCGTCTTGCCCAGGCATGAGATAGCAGGTTGGATTCGCAGTTTCTCATCACCGCTTGTCGTGCTAGTCAAGGGGTCGCGTGACCTGAAGCTAGAGAACCTGGTCGACGCATTGCAACATCTCTAGCCGTTTTCCGCGGAGCCAGTGTCGACAATAAATCCCAAGGCCCGCAGTTCATCGGCATCAGAATAGGGCAAGCGATCGTCTCCAATCAGTTGCTCGGATTCATGCCCTTTCCCTGCAAGCACGATGAGATCGCCTGGCTTGGCTCGCTTAATGGCAATGCCAATGGCGCGACGCCGATCGATGACAATACTCACTGGAATCGGAGAGCCCGCCATACCGGCACGGATCTCTTCACCAATGGCACCAGCATCCTCATACTTCGGATTGTCTGACGTCAGCACCACGAAGTCCGCCCACTGTGCGCAGGCTTTGCCCATTGACGCGCGTTTCTCGCTTTCTCCGTCACCTGGGCAACCAAAGACAACGATCAGTTGGGAAGTGCTCATCCGAAGCGTGGCAAGAAGAGATTCGAGAGAGGCTCCGTTGTGCGCGAAGTCGACGACAGCTGCAAGTCCGTCTTCTCGACAGAAGAACTCACTTCGTCCAGGCAGAGGCCCTGCTTGTGCGAGTCGGCCCGCAATATCTGGGAGAGGAATGCCAGCGACGACTCCTACGCTAATTGCCGCCAAGGCATTGAAGACATTGTGGCGACCCGGCACAGGCAAGCGTAGGTCGATTCGCTGGTTCGCTCCACGGATATGCACAACAAACTGGCTGCTTCGAGATCCCAACTGGATATCAGAGACACGGACGTCCGCCTCAGTCGAGCATCCGTACTGGAACACTTGCGCAGGCGTTGCAGCAACCACAGCATCAGCCATGGGATCGTCAGCATTGACGACAGCCCACGCCTCTGGCTTGAGTTCCTCGAACAGCTTCAGCTTGGCCCGTCGATAGGCCGCCCATCCATTGTGGTGGCGAACGTGTTCGAGCGATAGATTGGTGAAGACACAGGCGTCGAAATCGACATAGCTCACTCTCTCCTGTTCGATCCCTGCGGATGAGGCTTCTAGGATTAACGTTGTCACGTTCGCACTGACGGCTTCACGCGCCAAGAATTGGATCATCGGACTGGGCGGCGTTGTCAGCCCCGGCATGCCCAGAGCGGGATTCTGTACAGTCGTCACAAGCTTCGAGCGATGCCGTCCCAAGATATCGGCTATCCAGTGACAGACCGTCGTCTTCCCGTTGGTGCCTGTCACGCCCACAGTGAATAGCCCTCGCGTGGGATCATCGTAGAAGGCGGCGGCAAGTTGAGCCAGGGCAATCCGCGCATGAGGAACAACGAATACGGGCACAGAGGCTGATAGCGACTGCTCAGCCACGATGGCTACGGCACCCGCCTCAATGGCGCAACTCACATAGGCTCGTCCATCTCGATCATGACCGGGGATAGCGACAAACAGATTTCCGGGGACGAGCCGCCGCGTATCCTCGCAGATCCCTGTAACGTCGATGTGAGACCAGCTTGGTTGATCTGGGAGCCCGAGAATAGCCGCAAGGTCAGCGAGATGTTTTGCCAAGGCTCTCTCCGATGCGATAGACGTAGATAGGGTATCCATCCTTGGCCTCCCCCACCATATCGGGTTGCCACCCCCACATGGGATGGTAATAGGAGACGACGCGGGCACCGTCCTTCAATTGCTCTCGGAGCCGTTTCTGTAACCGAAAATTAGACGTAGCAGACAGAAAGAGGATGACGACATCAGCATCCGAGACATCAACTTCGTACATATTCCCGCGAATCACGGCCGCCCGATCAGAAAGCCGCGCCAGCCAGATCCAGATCTTGGCATACAATACGCGGAATGGATCAATCTCAAACCCTGTCGCGCGAGCGCCGAAATCCCTGGCTGCAGCCACAACGAATCGTCCATCACCGCAGCCTAAGTCAACAAGCTTCTCGCCAGGCTGAATCTCAGATAAATAGAGAAGTCGTTTCATGGTAACGGGATCTGTCGGCTGCCACAGGGCATCCAGCGTTAGGTTCCAGCCAAGCCACAGAAGCGTTACGCCTCCAAGAAGGATACCAAGCAACCAACCCATCTAGAAGTTGATGAGGATGCCACCCTCAAAAACAGGACCCGATGTCCAGATACCGCCCGTCCAACGAAAAAGATATCGCGCCTGCAGGATGATAGACACAACGTCAGTAGGTACAAGGCGAATGCCCCCGGATCCTTCTACAACCAACCCCGTAGAGAAGGGGGGAGGAGTCAGCGCGACCCCCAGGCCTAGTCCAGCAAACAAATCAATCGGAGGAAGAAGAATGTGCGGAACGAAAGACAGGGTAGCCAACATCAAGCCTTCAATATCTTGCGTGGCGAACCCAATCTGTGCGCGAAGATCGAAGATTGGAGTGATCGACAATTCGGTCATCGCGCCAATCAGCCACAATCCCGTTGGATCAAGGCCAGCAACGACTCCGACGCCGGACCCCATCCCCGTTAAAGATACAAGCCCCAGTAAACCAATCAGAAGACTGAGAACCATCCACTTTTTCATCATGCCTCCCTTGCTCTCGCAACGCTCGGCGGCTAGATGTCGAGCGTGGTAATCTTGTCGGAGTTCTCCCAGATGAAGTCCCGGCGCAAGGCTACGTCGCTCCCCATCAATGTTGAGAAAACCTGATCCGCTTCAAGATGACTGCGAATCTCAATCAGTTTCAGAATACGCTTCTCGGGATCCATCGTCGTTGCCCATAGCTCGCGAGGATTCATCTCTCCCAATCCCTTGAACCGCTTGATTGTGTAGTTACCCGAATGTTCCTCGCGATACTGATCGAGTTCACCATCGGAATGCAAATACGTCGCCTTCTTGCCGGATTTGATTTGATAGAGCGGCGGTTTGGCGATGTAGATATGCCCCTCTTCGATCAGTTTGGGAAGGTAGCGATAGAAGAAGGTGAGAATGAGCGTGCTAATGTGTGCGCCATCGACATCAGCGTCAGACATGATGATCACTTTGCCATATCTCAGTTTGTCGGGGGTAAAATCATCACGAATGCCTGTCCCAATGGCCGTAATCATCGCCTTGATTTCTAGGTTGTCGAGCAGCTTCGCCAATCCCGCTTTTTCGACGTTGAGTACTTTTCCACGGAGCGGAAGAATCGCTTGGAAGTTGCGATCGCGACCTTGCTTGGCACTGCCTCCAGCCGAATCTCCCTCAACAATAAACAGCTCGCTGAATTCAGGATCTCGATTGGAACAATCAGCCAGTTTCCCCGGCAGCGCAGTTGAAGACAGAGGCCCCTTTCTTCGAGCCATGTTGCGCGCTTTGGAGGCTGCTTGTCGGGCACGACTCGCATTAACAGACTTCTCAATCACCATACGAGCGATCTTGGGCTTCTTCTGGAAGTAGAGTCCCAGCTGCTCTTGGAGCATGTTGCCCATGATCCCCGCCACTTCGGGGTTTCCCAGCTTGGTCTTGGTCTGACCTTCGAATTCTGGGTTGGGAATCTTGATGCTGATAATGCAGATTAGCCCTTCACGAATATCCTCTCCGCGAAGATTGGAATCCGCTTTCTTCAGAATTTTCTTATCGCGGCCGTACTCGTTCATGAACTTCGTCAATGAAGACTTGAATCCCGTGAGATGGGTTCCTCCATCGACTGTGTTGATGTTATTGGCAAAGGCATGGATCGATTCATCGTAAGCGCCCGTCCATTGCATGGCGATTTCGATCTCGATGCCTGCATCTTGTCCGTTGATGTAGACGGGTTTTGGGTGAATGGGTTCCTTCTTCGCGGCCAATTCCAGGACAAATGAGGCGATGCCCCCCTTGTTCTGGAACGTGCGCTTCACGTCAGCAGCTTCATTCTCTAACGTAATCTTGAGCCCGCCATTCAAATAGGAGAGTTCGCGAAGACGGTGCGACAGCTTTGGGAAGTTGTATTTGATCTCGCCAAAGATTTCGGAATCAGGCAAGAAGGTGGTTAGCGTCCCTCGCTTCTCCGTGCTACCTGTAATAAGCAGTTCCGTCTGCTTCTCGCCACGAGAAAACTCTTGTCGATGGATGGATCCATCTTTGTACACCTCAACAGCCATTCTCTCGGCGAGTGCATTTACAACAGACACACCAACACCGTGGAGGCCACCAGACACGTGATAGCTCTTGTTATCGAACTTGCCACCAGCATGCAATGTCGTCATGACCAACTCAAGCGCGGGAACACCGCTTTCAGTATGGATGCCGATGGGCATACCGCGGCCGTTATCTTCAACAGAGACGCTGTTATCGCCGTGTATCGTGACGTTGATCTCTGTGCAGGCACCAACGAGGGCCTCGTCGATGCTGTTATCAATGACCTCTTCAATGAGGTGCATCAGGCCGCTCTGCCCGGTACTACCAATGTACATCCCGGGACGCAGACGTACTGGTTCGAGATCTTCTAGAACTTTGATTTGATCGGCTTCATAAGCCGGCA
>CAZKDW010000012.1:0-15199 GCA_964551625.1 uncultured Thermotogae bacterium
ATTCTTCCCGCGCAGGCCTTCTATAGGGCTGAAGCCTATCACCAGGACTACTTCCTGAAGAACGCCGCGCGGTTTGCCGCGTATAGCGTTGCCACGGGACGGATGGCGTTTGTGAATCAAGCCTGGTTGGGGCACGAGGAACTCTCGCTGTTCCCCAACGAAAATGAGCCGTGGGAAGACTTCGAGATGGTGTCGGATGAGGCGTTGAGCGAAAGGCTGACGCCCCTGCAGTGCCAAGTAACCCAGGAGAATGGGACTGAATTGCCATTTCAGAATAAGTACTGGGACAATCATGAGGACGGCATCTACGTCGACATTGTTTCTGGTGAGCCGCTGTTTAGCTCGAAAGACAAGTATGACTCCGGGTCAGGGTGGCCGAGCTTTACGAAGCCTATCGAGCTCACCAGCGTGGTTACGCAAGAAGACAGCAGTCTGTTTCTAGATCGGGTAGAGGTCCGCAGCTTGTACGCAGATTCGCACCTTGGACACGTGTTCGAGGACGGACCGCAGCCCACGGGCTTGCGATATTGCATCAACTCAGCGGCGCTGCGCTTTGTCGCCAAGGAGAATTTGGAGGAAGAGGGCTACGGAGCCTATCTAAGTCTCTTCGACAACTAGGGGAGAGTCTTCATACGGGTGCTTCTGCCTCACGAAACTAGATCCGAACGAACCTTTGAGATGGAGCGCCAGGGAGCCATCTCAAAGGTTCGCAGGATTGCCCTCTGCCAGACACCCAAGGTTAGTGATTGCGGGAAGATGGTCTTCTCGAAAAAACGAATTCCGGGCTACTGGGCTCCATGAATCCGATGTGTGCTGCACTAGGCGACTGCTACAGATAAGCTACATCGGAGAGTGTTTCGCTAATGGCGCGAGAAGCGATGGCTGCAAGCGCGCGGTTCGTTTCGCGGTAATACGGGAGGGCAATCAGTCCAACTGACAACGCCCAGCCGCGTGCGCGTGCCCATGTGTCATCATCAACCTGTAGAGCTTCTCGGAACTGGCCCCGAGTATCCTGCGAGAGGAAGAGCCATGCGGCCATTACGTCGCTAGCCGGATCGCCCACTGCCAGACAGCCAAAGTCAATGACTGCGCGCAGCTTGCCTTCTCGAAACAACAGATTCCCTGATTGCAGATCGCCATGGATCCAAACAGGCGCCCCCTTCCACTCGGGCGCGCGAACAGCTGATTCCCATACAGCGATGCCTGCAGCGGGATCGACTGCGTTCGCCAAAGCCGACAAGGCATTGCGAACGTCGGTATCTCTTCGAATCAGGGGAATGCCTCGGGAGCTGTCAGGATTCTGCGGAGGAGGACCCTCTGCAGAGTCAACTTGCTGCAGAGCTCTTACGAATCCCGCCAAGTCGACGGCTGCTTGTCTTGGACTCTTGGCGCTATCGATGGACATGTTCTCGCCATCAATCCAACGGTAGATAGACCAGTGCCAGGGATATCCTGAGTCAGGCGTGCCCTTGGCAAGTGGAACAGGGACTTCCAGGGGTAGAAAAGGTGCAAGCTTCGGTAGCCACTCATGTTCTTTGTGCACTTGCCCTAAGGCCCAATCGATACGCGGCAGTCGCACGAGCATGTCAGCGCCTAGCCGATACAGCGCATTATCGGTTCCTCCAGATGGCACAGGTTTGATTGAGAGGTCGGCCCATCTTGGAAACTGAGCTGTAAGCAAGCGTTTCACAAGCGGGGCATCAGTCGGAATCTCATGGGTATGCATTCGGATGGACGACATGGCAACAGAATACTCGAGATGCTTAGCTGCCACGATCTGCATGAACAGGCTCGAGGCTCGGAATAACAGGAAACATACAACGCCTAACCCGTGTCACGACGGATTTGTCGCCGAGAGGGTGTGCTCTGAACAACTGTATTATGGCCACCGACTCCGGAACACTGTCTGGATCGATTCCGGACACCAGGTTGAATCATTCAGCGGTTTCAGCAGTTGGCCAACCGGGAACCTCGTGATCTACATGACCGATTCGGAGGGAGCGAAGACTCATCAAAACGTTCCGTACACCGGCTGATACGCCCCGGGTTTGACGTAGGCCTAATCATGTGCGTGATGTTCGCAAGCAGTGTCGTTTCGATTCAGCGGCTTGTGATGGAACGAAGTCATGCCTCCTGTCACTGACGTGGCATCCTATCCGTGATACCCTGATTGCGTTCCTCGAAACGTAGAGTATCCAAAACATCGCCCAGAGAAGTCACTCTAGGGTGGATAGCTTCGAGCTTTCGGATCTGGATCAATCCTCCGATTGTTAGCTTTGGCTGTGGACCTATTCAGGGGTCAGGTCAGAAGCTCAGACTGAAGCAAGAATGTCTGAGAAGCTTTGTATTCTTGAGAATCTCATCACTGGATAAGCAAAGGGCCGAGAGCTAGGTCGAGTCGAGCACGTTGTGCCCTCGGGCGTCTTGACCTAACGACGCGTCTTGAAGGTTGACAAGACCTCTGAAATCACACGTGTGGCTGTTCGGTAGGAGAAGTACTGCTTTGCTACGTCGTAGTTGTGGTCCGTGATCCTACGTGCCAAGACCTCGTCGCCGAGCAGCGTTTGTACCTGGTCGACTGCTTGATCAGTAATGCTGCCATCGATCTCGACAACTCTGAACCCTCGTGGCGCAATGTCGGCGATGTAGACTGGATATCTGTTGACGAGGATTGGTTTGCAGTAGAAGATCGCCTCAAGGAACGCGTTGCCAAACCCCTCTGTCAGGCTGGGGTAGGACACAAAGTCCGATGCCTCATAGGCATCCTGTAGCGTCCATGAACCCGTCCCACACTCATCCTGCGGTTCAAGGGAGGGGAACCAATTGGCGAGGTACTGCAGCTCAACGTTCGAACTGGCAGCAGTTGAGGTCAGGTATTCTAGATACCCACACCCCTCGTCTCCTGCGGGATGGGTGACGAGCAGGACGTGTCGCCGATCTGGCTCAGTTGCCTGAAGTCGCCGGACGAGCTCGATGGAATGTTCGATCCCCTTTCGCGGGACAACGCGTGTCGGTTGCAGGATGAGTCGATCCTTCGGTTCGAGCCCTAATGCGAACCGCAGCTCATCTCTTCGTCTCTGCTGATCCGAGTGAGCGCGATCGAAGTCGAGCACATTGGGCAGCACGAACGAGTCCAGTGTGAAGCGCTGTGCAAGTGCTTGTTGAGCAAGGGTGTTGATGACCACATGGCGAACCGATGGCAGATCTGGAGGAAAGCATCGGGCAAGCATCTCTGGGATTGCGTGGATGGCGAACCGCTTTCTCTCCCACCAGAAATCATGATGGTGTGCGATCGTTTGCATGCCCGTTTCCGTGATGTAGTTGGTGAGGGCGACACCAAGAGCTAGATTCATCGGGATTGTCAGAGCGTTCTGTGACACGAGAAGATCAATCGAATCCTCGCGAACAAAGGTTCCGATCTTGTCCTGTATACGAGCAGCCACTACGGCAATCTGCGATGCCAAACCATCTGCTTGATGCGAACCGAATGCAGCCTCTTGAAGCGGTTGAATGGACGGGTGATTGAAGGACATCTCTGGCACGACGGTTCCCGCAATGTCTGATGAGGTGATCTCCCCCGCGCAATAGAAGCAAGTATGTTTCAAGCGAGACAAGATCTCGGCAACCTTTCCTGCTTCAAGTGAGACTCCATCAGTCCCTGCGAGGCGCGTTGACACGAATCCGATGTTCAAGCGACCTCCCCTGTCAACCACAGAGTCTGAAGGGGAGCCAATTGAATCGATAGTGACTCTTTGTCGGCAACGGCGTACATCTTGCCACTCAGCAGATCCACTACATCGCTGGTTTCCAGGACTCCAAGTTCCTTGAGTTCGAGCTCGATGAGGATCACTTCTTCGGTCACATTGTGGAGACAGTAGACGCATTCGGAATCTGAGGGATCCCCTCTTCGAACTGCAAACACTCTTCCATCAACAGGCACGATTGTCTGCTGACTTCCCGGATGAAAGGCTCGGTTGGAGCCACGGATGCGCAAGAGATGGGAGAAGCCATCGAACACAAGACGTCTGAGCGTGTCAGGGTCGGCGAGTGTCCGAAGAAGTTTGGGTGTCTCAAGTTTTTCCCTGTTGATTGCTCGGTTCTCTCCTGTAAGATCGACCCCCGCACACCAACTGCGCGATCCAAAGAAGCTGTGAAAGTAGATGCCCGGAACACCGGCAAGACATAGCATCATCGCATGAGCGGTTAAGAAGCGACTTACTTGCCTAGCGAGGGCGTATTCTTCGGCAGGGTCAGACAGCGCATCAAAGTAAGATATGTTCAGCTCATACGGAACGTCGTTCCCCTCATCGTTGGTCCTGTAGGAGACGCGCCCGCCGTGTGCCAGCGTCTGCTGTACGAGCGCTTGTACTTGCGATTGGCTGAGAATTCCTTCTGCGGGACGCAGTCCGATGCCATCGTGCGACGCAAGGAAATTGAAGAACATTCCCTCCCCTGGGGGTTCGTCGATCGAGTGAAGCCAGTGGCTCAGTGGGGCTGCATTGCCCTGCTGGAAGGCGCTCAGTACAAGGGGAGGAAGTGGGAATTGGTAGACAAGCTGGGCTTCGTTTTCCCCGTCACCAAAGTAGGTGATATTCTCGGAGTGGGGAACGTTCGTTTCAGATACGAGAAGGACCTCCGGCGCGACAACGTCGAGGACCGCTCGGAGAAACTGGATGATTTCATGTGTCTGTGGCAGATGGCTGCAGGATGTTCGCGCTTCTTTCCATAGGAAGGCGACCGCATCGAGGCGAACGATCGATACGCCTTGAGCGATGTACCCAAGCAAGACTTCAACCATCCGTACAAGAACCTCCGGGTTTGCGTAGTTGAGGTCAACCTGATCACTGCTGAATGTGGTCCATATGAGTTTCTCTCCATGAGGAGTCTGGAATCGGGTCAGCAAAGGAGAAGTCCGCGGTCGGACGACCCGTGACAAGTCAGCATTCTCAGGCGCAGTAATGAAGAAGTCTTGATACGATTCGTCTCCTGCGAGGAAGGCCTTGAACCAGGGGCTCTCGGCCGAGATATGATTCAGAACGAGGTCGGCCATCAATCCAAAATGACCGGCCAAACGGCGGATATCATCCCAATTTCCTAATTTCGGATCGACAGCCTCATAATCTATGATAGAGAACCCATCGTCAGAGCTGTAGGGGAAGAATGGCAGAACATGAACGTGAGAGATGACTCCTTTGATTGTCTCGTTCAGGAACTCTGTCAGCGTTCTGAGTGGGGCGACCTCTTCTTCGCAGACCTGGTTCCCATAGGTAATGAGGACGGCGCTTCTCTCATTGAGTCTTTCGCAATTACTGTGCGGTCGGCTGGACATGAGAGAACAGGCAGCTGCAATGATCTCGCGTAGGTGTGTGAAAGTTTCAGGCGAAATCGTCGATCCATAGAGAGCCGTCAAGCGGCTGAACACTTCTGTCTCGTCCCAGGGTTTCAATTCGAACGATTTCACGATTATCCCTTCACTCCACCTGCCGTAAGGCCTTCAGTAAGAAAACGCTGGAGTGCAAGGAAGAGAATGACTACCGGAATGGTCATCACGGTTGAAGCAGCCATTACCACGTGAAGTCGCGGGGTAGGATCGTTGAAGATCATGCTAATTTTGATCGGCATTGTGAACATGTCGCGGCTGTTCAAGAATACGAGAGCATACAAAAACTCGTTCCAGGCGATCATGAAAGTGTAGATGGCTACAGAGACTAGAGCGGGAATAGACAACGGCAACGTAACCCGCCAGATAACACTGAAACGGCTGCATCCATCAATTAGTGCGGCTTGCTCAATCTCAGCTGGGACGGTGCGGAAGTAATTGGCCAGCATATAGAGGGCAACTGGAAGCGTCTGTGCTAGATACGTGACGATCAATATTGGGAGGTTATCTTGAACGCCGAATCCGAGCGTTGAACCGATACGGGCGATCATTGCGAACAGAGGGATGATCAGTAACACGCCCGGGAATAGATACACGAGAAGAATGCCATTGAGTAGAAAACCTTTGCCTCGAAATCGCAGCCGGGCAATTGCATACGCTCCCAACGTAGACAGGATGACCGCGATGATCGCTGTGGGCACTGCAACCTTGATGCTATTAACAATGTTGCTCCCGAAGTTCCAGTAGTGCGGATCATTTGGATCGAACAATTCTCTGTAGGCTTCTAGTCGAAGTGCGCCTGGAATGTACACAGCTTCGCGGCCGCCGATCTCTGCGTAATTCTTGAATGATGAGCTAACCATCCAATAAAACGGGAACAGAATGGACGTCAGGAAGAACATCAAGACCAGTGCAAACAGGAAGCGAGGCCACGTAATCGACTGTGCCAGACGATCGATCAGGTTCATGCGATTGCCTTTGGATGATGTCGAAAGACGATTCTTCTTGATAGGTGTCACTCTGACTCTCGCATCACGGTTCGCGTGTATACCAACATAAAGATGCCCAGAATACCCAACAGAATCATTGCAGTGGCCGCTCCTTTGCCAAAGTTGAATGCACGGAAGCTGAACTGATAGGTCAGGATGGGCAATACGTTCGTTCCAAAGCCACCGCCAGTTAAAAGATAGATGTCATCGAATTTGTTGAACGTCCAGATCAAGCGAAGAAGAAAGATGGCACCCAGTACATAGCGCAACTCGGGAAGCGTAATGTGGCGAAACTTGTGCCAAGCATTGGCTCCATCCACCCCTGCGGCCTCGTACATCGTTCCGTCTATTGCCTGAAGCCGGGCGAGAATCATTAACATTGCGAACGGGAAATAGCGCCAGGCTGTGAAGATAATGACCAACACCAATGCAAGCCCTCGAGTCGCGAGATAGGCTTTTGGCAAATCGATGATACCCATCCGCATCAACAAATCGTTCAGGACTCCTGATGGACGGGGATCTAGGATCCACCGCCATACGAACGCTACGCTGACAATGGGTGCAATGTACGGGAATAGGAAGATGGCACGGATTGTGCCTCGCCCTCGAAATGGGCGATTAAGAAGTAGCGCGGCGACCAAACCAAGCAATACAGTGAGAGCTGTAGCAACAAACGAGTAGACGACACTTGTTACGGCCGCGCCCCACTGTCGCAGCCCTTGGAACTTGAAGGCGAAATCATTGATTACATTGCGGTAGTTGTCCCAACCCACGAATGGAGCGTGAAAGACATCATTCAAGTTTCTCAAGGTGACGTCGTGGAAGCTGATCCAAACACTAAAGATCACAGGAAACAGTATGAGCCCGAAGACAATTAGCGCAGTTGGAGAAATCAGCATCCAAGCAAGGCGAGACTCGCGTGCCTGCAATCCTCCCCACCTGTCGAATGAGATCCACGTGTTCTGTTGTTTCACCAAGCCGCCTCGCATTCAGGGTCTAGCGTATCAAGTGTCCTCAATGAAGAGGCTGATTGTGTAGGGGAAAGCGTTGGAAACGCGGCCGAGTGCCGCGTTTCCAACAATAGTAGCCGTGGCTAGTGTTCAGCTCGAATGGCTTCCACCTGTTCCTGAAGCCAAGCAGCGCCAGTTTCAGGGGTCATGGTTCCCTCCAGTGCAATGTAGCTGATCACTTGAGGGATCAACAAGCGTCCTTCGATTTCGCCGACTACGGCGCGCTCAATCGGTCCGTATTCCGGGCGGAAGAGCCACCGTTGCATGGTCTCAAATCCATTAGCAATTTGATCCAATGTCTCGCTCGAATAGTTTGCGAAGTACGGGCTGAGATCCTTCCAACCAGCCACTGCGCTCTCGAGTACGGGCACCTTCCCAAATGGAGCCAACGACAGAACGTCAATATAGCCTTCGGTCAAGAAGTACTCGACGACCAACTGAGCTGCGGCATCCGCGCCCTTCATGATACCGAGGGTGACCAATTGCCCGTAGGAAGCCGAGCCGTTCGGTCCCACCATTTGAGCGGCAAAACCGGTGTTGGCAGCAAGAGAGTCCACAGGTATCTCAACGCTTCCGCCTGCTTCCAAGCCGGAACCATCGACAAGGTCGTCCATGATGTAGGTGCTGTAGAACAGCATCCCTGCTTGATCAAGCTCATAAGCTTCACGTGCACCGCGCCAGTATTGCGGACCCGGTACAGCAGCGCTTTGCAGATTGGTGTAGAACTCCAATGCTGCAATCATCTCCGGCGTATCCATAGTAACGTTGCCATCCACATCAAATGGCCAGGCGTCGTTGGATAGCGCTACTTGCTCAAAGATTTGGTGTCCGTAGTTCTGCCCCGGATCCGAACCAAGGGTAAGAGCGTACAGCAGGTTGCCGTATCCTGGAAGCACGGCTGCTGCTGCGTTGATGTCGGCCCAAGAGACAGGAGGCGTGAGTCCTGCTGCCTTGAATAGGTCGGCACGGTACCAGATAGCCTGTATCCAACCATCGTAGGGCACAGCAGCGTAGTTGCCAGTCGCGGGATCAACGACCATAGCCAGCGGGCCGGCGCGGAAATCGTTCAGTCCGATGCTGTTGATGACGGCACCGGCGGCATCTTGGTCCAGAATTCCTTCAGCAGCGAAGACGGCCACGCGTTCGATTCCCATGCGGACGATGTCCGGAAGCTGCCCAGCAGCTACGGCCGTAGCAATGCGCTGACTGATATCTGACTCTTGAATTGGTACGATCTGCACGTCGATGCCGGGATTCTCTGCCATAAATCGCGCTGCAACTGCTTCATAGACAGTGACACGAGCTGGCTCGTTGTCTGTCGTCCAGAATTCCACAACTGTTGTTTGCTGCGCTACGCCCACGAGAGCTGTCCCGAAAATGGCTAGCGCGACAATCCATGCGACGTTCTTCCACATACGCATCTTGCACCTCCTGCAAATTTTGTACTGTAGTAATCTGTGCACCAGTGTTGTAGATCTCGTTGCGATACAACTGAGTGAGATCCCTAGCCAACGCAACCCCATGTACCGGGCAGGACAGTGTGTACGGGTTCCAGAAAGGCGATTAGTGGTTATTTGTTATGACAAATTAATCTATACACATAATCCTTCTAGTGCGCCTTTGTCACTATAGCAGCGGCTCACCAAGAAAAGCAAATGGTCATAATCGTTCCCGTATTAGAATTTGGATGATCCCACGCGCACGTTCCACAGCGGCCTTGGGCGATAGCTGCCGGGTAATCGCGCTCTCCATCATGATTTGGAATTGCTCCGAGACTCGGAAATAATCCGCGAGAGAGGATCTCGGATGGGCCACGTGAAGGAGTTGGGCAACTTCCTTGATGAACTGATCACGGATCGGATCAAGCAAACGGACTGCCGACATCCTCGTTGGGCTCCGTCCCGTTGATACGCAGAAGTCGCGCATGATGTCTGGGCTCACCACACGCTTGATCACTTCGAAGGCACGTTGTGCTTGTTTCGACTGTCGAAAGATCACATATACCATTCCCCCTGCTACGGTCGCCGGGGCGCCTTGTACAGAAGAAGGGATAGGAATGCAGCCCACACGGTCGTGAAATTCACGATCATTCCAGCCAGCGATTTCCTGAATCCGCGTCTTCTCGTAGCTTCCCCCTACGGCGAACGCCACCTCTCCGCGGGCAAACATTCGAGCAGGTTGATCCCAAGGGTAGAACGCTACTTCTTGGGATGCGACGTGATGTTTGTGCACCAGATCGACGAGGAAGCGGACCGCGTGAACGGCCTGATCTCCGAGCGTTACCTGTTGACCTGCAAGGAAACGATCTCCTGCAGCCCATAAGAAAGGCAACAACTGGTAGGTTGTCGTCTCTCCGGCAATCGTGCCTCCGGCGAACGCCAATGAGGGTTCACTTCTGCCTGAGAACCGCTTCGCAGCATCTACGAGCGTGTCCCACGTTGTTGGTGGATGGAGTTTGGCCTTACGCAGCCAATCTCGGCGATACCAGATAAGCGAAACATTGGCTTCAGGTTGTACTCCGTAGAGTGCGGAATTTGCCTTTCCCACGACCGCCGAATAAGAGTCGGAGCGAAAGGCGTGTACCCAGTTCGGGTCGAGTTCCTCTAGTTCGCAAAGGAAGTGTAGGTTCGCGAATTCAGCGACCCAAGCCCAATCCAATAGCCCAATATCGGGGGCCTCGCCACGACCTACGGCGCCGAGGATTGTTGAGCGGAGCTGTGGTCGCCCCACCACCTGTGTTTCGATGGAGATCGGCTTGTCCTGGTCCTCTTGATTTAATGCTGCTATTGCTGCGTTTAGTGGACTGACCCACTGGTCCTCAGTAACGATGGCTCTTACCACCTGTGCGCCGCCAGCGGTCGCTCTGGAGACGTACGTTCCGCTGCCCTGTCGCTTCTCAAGGAGGTGATCGTTCGCCAACTCCGCAAGCGCCTGTCGGATTGAGATTCGGCTTACTCCAAATCTGTCACATAGCTCATGCTCAGTTGGGATTCGACTGCCTGGCTCGAAAACCCCGCTCTGAATTCGATCCCTCAGGATTTCGGCAATTTGTCTGTACAGAGGGGTGTCGCCATTTCGATGGATCAGCATCGCGTCTCGGTTCATCATGCCTCGATCTCTCCCCCCCTCCAGTGATCGCCGCGGGGTTGAGTATAGCACACAAGGTCTGTCCGCTTGCTAGAATCCACAACGTCAATAGTGGCCGACCGAAGTCAGTGCTCTCTGGCTCAGAGTGAACGAGAGAGCCGAGGCGCATGCCCGTAGTGTGGTCAGACGAAGCTTAAACAGAGAACGGACACAAAGAACAATATGAGGAGAGGCCATGTCTTACGCTCATAAATGTTCACTCGCGCCGGTCTAGAGAGGGGACGGACGTCCCCTTCGAAGTGGTGGAGCCCGGGGAGACTGAATGTAGAACTCAAGTGCTGGCCACTGCTTGGTAGCCTATAGCCGGAGCAGGATGAAAAGTGCCTTGTGTAGTAATCTTCCGCACTGATCTAAGTCATAGATTCGTGGTTCAGAGAGCCTTAATAAGACGATGATACGTTGATCAACGTATCAAGGAAGGAGGTGCCCGCAATGCTGATGAGCAGGATAAGCAGGCTGGCTGTGGATCTACTTGTTGAACTAGGGGGCGGAGTCTCCAGCCTCCAGTGAGGGGGTTCATCTGCGTCTAGAGATTTGTCTGTGTATCCGGGAATGCGAACTTGCCTGTCTCAAAAATGCGAAGACAGGCATCGACTGTGTCAGAGTCTAGTTGAACTCCCCGATCCTGCCGCAATGCTTCCAGTGCTGCGTCTACACCGAGGGCTGCTCGGTAGGGGCGGTGGGAAGACATGGCTTCAACGACGTCTGCCACCGCAATAATCTGAGCTTCTGCGAGTATCTGATCCCCGGTAAGCCCTCGAGGGTACCCACTCCCATCAAGCTTTTCGTGATGTTGAAGGACGATCTCCTGAATCGGCCATGGGAACTGAATTCCTTCAAGAAGGGATGCCCCACTGGATGAGTGTGATCGAATCATCTGCCACTCAATGGCTGAAGGCGCAGTTGGTTTAACTAGAATCTCCATTGGGATTGAGATCTTTCCAATGTCATGAATCAAGCCGGCAATCCTGATTCCCTCTTGGGTCTCACCAGGCAACCCTAGTTCTTGAGCGATGGCTACTGCTAGTTCAGCTACTCGCTGTTGATGGCCCGTCGTATAAGGATCTCTCTCCTGAGAAACACGCGAGAGTGCCAACACCACGCCAGAGAACGCCTCCTCCAAGCTGGCTTCCACGAGCTTGCGCGCAGTGATGTCGACAAACGTGATGACCACCTGCTCACGTTCTCCTGAATCACTGAGTACGCTGAATCCATTCACCAATAGCCAAGAGATGTCCTTCGTCGCCTGAGAACGCCTGACGCCGACAATCTGCTCGGTTAGCGGTTCTCCTGTCGACAGAACTTGGTTGACCGGATACTCATCCAGCGACATCTCACTGCCGTCCTCCCGCAGAAATCTCCAATACGGGTCGCTTGCCTCTCTTCCAAACAGCTGGTCCTCCGATAAGCCCAGAAGATCGCAGGCAGCGTGATTCGCGATCTGTATCGAAGTGTCTGACGCATGAACAACAACGCCTGCATTCAAGTTGCTCAAGAGAGTTCGATAGGTCTCTTCGCTCTGTCGCAGCGCCTCTTCTATCTCTCGGCGCTCAGTGATGTCTCGGGCAATGCTGATCCATGCACTGCGCCCTTGGTAGTCAATGCTTGACGAGTGGACCTCAACTGGGAAGTGTTCTCCGGCCTTTGTAACGTGCGTGTATTGGTTGAGGGAAACCTCATTGGTACTGATGTTCGAGTCCACCAGGTCTTGTTCCTCAGATGGGTGAAGATCCTTTGGGCTCATAGCACGCAGCTCTTCCATTGTGTACCCGTAGCGATCCAGGGCATTTTGATTGCAGTCAAGGAGTAGGCTCCCCTCCTCCTCCGCGAACACGAGGACTGGATCAGGAATGTTATTGAACAGGGTCATGTATCTTGTTGCCGAGTTCCCGAGCTCTTCGGTTCTCTCGTGAACCATTTCCTCTAGGTGCTCTCGATGCTTACGATTCTCCTCCTCCAACTGGCGGCTCCTATCTAGCAAAACCTTCTTCGCGGCGGCGAGCGTCAGCGCTCTGGTAATGTCTTCTCTGGAGACGGGCTTGGAGAGATAATCGAAGGCCCCTTTTCTCACTGCTTCGGCAGCCGTGCCCACTTCAGGCTCGCCGGTGATCATGATGACCTGTACATCAGGCTGCAGCTCCCGGATTTCGCCCAACAGCGTTACCCCGGTCTTGCGCGGTAGGATGATGTCGGTCACAACAACGTCGAATGGTTCCTTGTTCAAGAGGGAAAGAGCCTCCGCAGCATCACCCGCTAGAGACACCTCATGACCGGCGCTCTCAGCAAACTTGCCTAGGCTGGTGCGTATGCTTTGTTCATCATCGACAATCAGAACTCTTGAACGCGGAACGGGGATCGCAGAACCCGGAGTGGAAGAATCTGATGTCATTTCTTACTCCTTGCGGTCTTGATCGACGCTACAACCATGGAAAGAATCTCATCGGCTTCCTGATACAGATCCGAAATACGATCCTCTTTCATCAATCCTGTCTCGATAACCAATTCCATCCAGTACATTGACTCGTCTGTTTCTTCCTCAACTGTCCCCATCTTGCTGATGAAATCGGCTGTCGACTTCGCTCGTTTTGCAGCCCGGTAATTCGCGCCCACACTGGTCCCAGAACGTAGAAGCTGGTTCCGAATGACTCCCGCTAGTTGCGTGTTCGGCAAGGCATTTGTCAGAGCGATAACTCTCAATGCAAACGCTTTTGTTCTGTGTCTCAGCTCATCTTTGCCCGTTTCCATATCGCGACTTGCCGCCTCACGGCCTCAATTCCGAACTCCGAACTCCGCCCTCCCCGTTCACTTCATGGCTCCATCCGTTGTTGACGCGAAGATCCATGTGAAATCGCGTGAATTCGCCCAGTTTGCTCTCGACGGTCAGATCGCCGTGATGCTCTCTCACAATACCGAAGCTCACTGACAGCCCCAGTCCAGTTCCCTCGGTTTTGGATTTGGTTGTGAAGAACGGATCGAAGATACGTTGCAGCGTATCCTCAGGGATTCCCGTACCATGATCTTCTACAGTTGTACGAATCCAGTCTTCTCCCTCTCTCTCGAACGTACGCGCCGTAATGCGAAGGAGCTTGTCTTCATCGTACTCTGGATATCGTGCGTTCAGCGCATCGTGGGCGTTAGTGAGAAGATTGATGACCACCTGTTGAATTTGCTGGCTGCGGCACTTCACTTTGGGCAGATTCTCGAGGATATCTAACTTGACAGTGATCTGATCCTTTCGCAAGACTGAACCGACCAAGGATAGCGAGGCGTCAATGATGTCTTGGATATCGGCAGGGCTATGTGTTTCTTTGCCTTGACGGGAGAAGGAGAGGAGGTTGCGGACAATGGTCGCGATTCGATTGCCTTCTTTCATGATGACTTGTGAGTACTCTTTCACGGTGCTGCCTTCCTCAACCTCGTCGCCAATCAGATCAGCATAGTTGATCATTCCCATCAGAGGGTTGTTGATCTCGTGAGCTACACCGCTAGCCAAAGTCCCGATGGATTCCAACTTCTGCTGCTGGCGCAGATGAGCCTCAAGCTCTCTCTGAGCGCCGACATCATGTACCACACAATGCGTCTGTTTGAATGCGCCATCGGAACTGTGCCCAACTTTCCCATCAATGCTAACTTGTAGAGGCTTACCGCTCTTTGTCAGCATCTCGAACTCGATCCCCTTGACTTGGCCTGACTCCTTCAAGACCGGGAAGTCTGAGCGGAACTTGTCGAGTTGATCTGGCACAAGAAACTCCCCAAACGACTTGCCCACAACCTCCTGTCGCTCGTAGCCCAGCAACGAAAGCCAAGGCTGGTTGACTTCGACGATGTTGCCCTGGGCATCCAGAGACTGATATCCGATAGGTGCTTGTTCGTATAGGTCGCGGAATCGCTCTTCGCTCTCTTCCAAAGCGAGTTCCGCTTGCTTGCGTTCGGTGATGTCACTGCAGAAGGCCATCAGCCTCTCTCCCGGAAGCGCTACTCCGCTGAGGAGACACCAAATTTGCGAGTTATCCTTCTTCACGATCTGCAACTCAGTGCTAAGCTGGTCAGACTTCAGGGATTCATTGAATTGCTTGCTCTGATTCTCTCTGTCTTCCTCGTGGCCGAGGTCTGCAATCCTCATTTGAAGAAGCTCATCCCGCGCGTACCCTGTTAGGCGACATGCGGCCTCGTTGACGTCTAAGTACTTGCCCGTCTTGTCAGCAACAAAGACTGCTGTGGGAGCGTTGTCGATGTAGCTTCGATAGCGTGCCTCGCTGCTTGCCAGCTGCCGAATGAGGGGATTTGTTATCGCAGTGAACAGCAACACTCCCAACGCAATTATCCCAACTGCCGAGCCAAGAGCGATAAGACCCGCTCGAATGAACGGAGCGCGAATCTCTTTCAAATCGACCTTGGCGACGATCCCCAGATCTAGCTCGCTGACTGGTTCATACGCAGCAAGGACGTAGACACCTCGATAGTCCAACCCGATAAGGGTTCCGGATCGGCCAGAAAGGGCCATCTGCATGGGTTCAGCCAAATCCGAATCAACTGGAATCGGCATAGGGAATTGCAGATCGTAATAGCGATGGCTGAGCAGGAAGATGATCATTCCTTCCTCTTGGAGTGCAAGGGCAAATTCACCCGTCTCGCCGAAGCCATCATAGTTGGCGTGCGCTTCGGCAACCAGG
>CAZKDW010000013.1:0-1427 GCA_964551625.1 uncultured Thermotogae bacterium
TCATCCATTTCGGCCTCATCGTCGAAGCACTCCGTTAGTGTTAACAGGCCCTAGTCAAACGCTACTCGCCGCCACAGACTGTGGGGTTGTCAGCGCAATTCGATACTATCAAAATGCCCCCTCTTAGATGCAAGGCCATAGGCAATGGACATGTTGCCAGTCATGCACGTAGTAACGCTCTTCCAAAGGGCGTTCATTTGCATCGCTCATGCTGATCGCCTCCTGGCTCGAAGCTCGACTCTCGTCATCAGGGCCAGTAGCAGCGCGGTGCAGATGATTGCCCTCACAGCGTACACGGTGGCCAATGCTCCCTTGCTAGACAGCAAAGAGAACATGGGTGCCAGCATTAGCCCAATCCACATGGTGAACGACTCGGTGTTTCGATCAGAGCGCCACAGCCGCTTGATAACCGGAAAGTAGGCGATGACAAGAATCAGTTGAATCGCGAGATGCGCGATCTCATGCTGACGACTGATCGCCCAGGCTGCAAGAATCAAAGCGACTCCGCCAAGGCATCCAAGATCAAACCGATCGAATCTCGAGCTTCGATCGCCCCATATCACAATGGCAAGGGCTACGCCTCCGCAAAGCAGTAGGTCGGCGCTATTCAGTATGTTGTCCAGCATCCCGTAGCCGCCTTCAGATAGATACGTCAACAGGCTGCCAATGACAGCGATGGTGAAGAACACCCACATCGCGAGCGACGGACTAATCCTGTCCCTGCGGATGAGCCAAACATAGCGAAGACCGATGAGAAGATTGGTGATACACACAGCAGCGATAGAGAACGTCCGCATGCCCTGCCTCCTTACGAGTGATGCCCTTGATCCTTCGCCATCGGGCTGAGAGTCTTGCCTAATAAGAGCCCGCCCATGCCATGAATCTCTTTTCACTGAGTATCATGATCTTCCTGAGGTGGTTCAATGAGCGACAAAGCAGTTGGGTTACCCGGCAATTCAGAGGAATTGGCGTCCTTCTTCGATACGAGAGCTTCTAGCTACGAACAACATATGCAAGAGACTGTGGAGGATTACGACACGTTCTACCAAAGCGTGACCGATGCACTGCCTGATCTCGGCGCAGAGCCCAGGATTTTGGACTTGGGCATCGGCACAGGGCTGGAGCTGGATTGCCTATTTGAGCGATTTCCTGATGCCCAGGTCACGGGGATTGATATCTCGGTGGAGATGCTCGCACAGCTCTCTCGCAAGGATCGACCCTGGATCGATACCCTAACTCTCATCACAGACTCGTTTCTTGATCTGGATCTTGGGAGCAAAGCGTACCACGCCGTTATCTCTTCGATGGCGCTACATCATTGGATTCCCAGCGTGAAGCTCGATCTGTATGGCAGCATTCATCACGCACTCCTGCCGAAGGGCCCCTTTGTCAATGGCGACTATATCGTGTCCGAGGGCGAATCATCG
>CAZKDW010000013.1:1527-14743 GCA_964551625.1 uncultured Thermotogae bacterium
AGACTGATCGACATGACAAGCATGCCAATGATCACGCCGGTGATCGCCAGATGTTCATGTCCAAACGATCGAGCCACGGGAATAAGCTCATCCAGTGAGATGAACACCATGATTCCGCCGACTCCCGCCAGAACATATCCAAGAATGGCATCTGTCAAGAACGGCATCAAGACGAGGGCTGCCAATCCCGCGCCAACTGGTTCCGCAAGCCCGGACAGAAAAGAATACATGAAGGCGCGCTTGCGGCTTCCCGTAGCTGCATAGATGGGAGCAGCAACAGCCAAGCCTTCTGGAATGTTATGAATGGCAATGGCCACGGCAATGCCAATGCCCAATGAGGGATCTTTTAGGGCACCAGCAAAGGCAGCCATTCCCTCAGGAACATTATGAATCGCCAGCCCTAGAGCCACGAAGACACCCGTCTTCAGCAAATTCGAGCTACGCATGTCAGTCCCAGGACGTTCCTCTTGCCCTAGATAGTCGTGGGGAATGAGAGCATCAATCGCGAACATGACCGCCATGCCAACAAAGAAAGCGAGGTGCGCTGGCATGAAGCCGGCAGACTCGATCCCTCCCTGCAGCAACTCGACGAACGAGACGTGGATCATCACACCGGCAGAGAAACCCAACGTGAGTGTCATGAATTTGGGGCCTGGCTTTCGTACTGCAATACCCAGCACACTGCCAATGGTCGTTGACAATCCGGCCAAGGCGGACAACAGCAGCGCAAATCCAATCCGCTCCACAACGCCTCCTCACCACTCCTGCAGAAGCCCCATCCTCATGCTGCAAAGCGAACCGGCTGTCCCAGCGCCAGCAAAGACAGCTCTATTCGGCTGCGCGAAATAGATTGTGTAATAGAAGCTGCTGCAGATCAGATAGCTTCTCCAGGGCTGATGCCAATCGAATTCGATATTCTACTGGGAATGCTGTGGATTCCTTCGAGTGAATTTTCGAGAGGTCAATGTTGAACACCGGGTCATGCATACGCTGCTCAGCATTGAGAGACACATAGCTCATCGTTTCGCGTGCCTTGAAGACTTCGGCCAAACCCTCTTCGGTGATGTTGACGGCTTCGGCCAACTGTGCCAGCGTTGGTAGGTTGCCGGTTTCTCGCAGAAGCTTGGCCTCTGCGATCTCGACTTGCCGATTGAGATCCTTCATCCATCTTGGGATAGGTACTTGCCGAATTTGGTCGCGTATATGGTGGCGAATTTCCCCCTTGATGAGATTCTCTGCATACTCGCGGAATTCTTTCCCTCTGGACAAATCGAAATTGTAAACTGCATTTAGCAACCCGAGATAACCTGGGCGAAACAGCGCTTCATCTTCAAATCCACTCGCAGAGAAACTAGATTTAATGATATCCCTAATGATGGAAGTGCCTCGCTGGAGGATCTGCTCGCGCACAACATCAAGATCATCACTCCCACTAGCTAACTGCTCAATGAGGTCATCAAGTGATGGATCGTTCAGAAGAGAATCCATTAGTACATCCCGAAGCTTAGATCAAACCCCACTGTAACCAACTGGATGCCCGAGAACTCGAACTCGGCTTTCGTGAACAACAGTACACCACAAAACTGCACATCAGCGTAGATGCATTGTCCCACGAATCCAGTAGCGTCAAATGTCGTCAAGCTCTTGAAGGTCACTGGATCAATCGTCGCTTCGATCGCAATCAGCTGTTCGGCAAAGTAGAAGGACGAGTCAAAGGATGTCGTTGTCGTGATGAGCACATCACACAATTGGAATGAGACAGCAAATCGTTGTGAATCGAACACGATGGGGATGATGGCGACAGGGAGCAATTCCGTGAATGACGTATGCGAAGTGAATCGAACGACATCGATCTGTAGATCGACGATGAAGTCGAGTCCTGTTATTGTGAATCCGCTGTCGAGACTCAGCGATACCATGAATGCCATCGCTGGTTCTGCGAATTGATATCCCGTCTCGAACACCAGTTTCGCAAGCCCTGTCGTGTCAAACCATGTCGTGTTGCTGGCGATGAGCCCAAAGGTTTCTACTTCCAGCCGGAAAAGTTCTTCCTCGAAGTAGAAGCCAGGCACAATCGTCACATCCGCGTCTGTCGGATCAACGCACAATCCAGCCAGATGATTGAATAGATACAGCAAGTCGTAGCTGAATGGCGCTTCGATCCCGCCGAGCAGATTAACCAGGTCTTCAGCACCGAAGCCTGTCAGGCTGGTAATGGTGAATCCGCAGAGAATGGCGCTCGAAAGCTCGAGAACGCTACCCATGCTGTATGTCGGCGTTTGCGGACCGACGATGTCGGCCAGAATAAGATCGAAGCCAATGTGGATGCCAACGATGGACACATCAACACTTAATTCGTTCCAGGAAAACAGCGGCTCAAACCGAATCTCTTCTGATATCTGGACGGCACCAAGATCGACTCCGAGTGTGACGGCTTCCGACTGAAATCCAGACAGATCAAACCCTGTCTCAGATGTGAAACTGAATCCGCTGATTGAAAACGCTAGCGTCAAATCAGACCCGATATTGTACGATGCAGGTGAGACAGGCGTATAGGATACGTCAAGACCGACGCTTCCAAAGAAACCTACTACACTGTCAGCTGCCGCACCCATTCCTACCGTGATTAGCAGAACCATCAATCCTAATGCTATATGAGCGCTCACGCGTCGCATGATGACCTCCTCCAAGCTCTCACAGGAAGGATATTCGCAAGAGCTCTGGAACACGGGGAAAACCGTGCACGAGGAGTTGTTGGTTTGTCCATGCCTTGAGGGACAAGTGGCCAGATCATTGTGCACATGAAGAACCCGCCTGTCGTGGTGACAAGCGGGTTCATTTCTCTAGCTGTTGTTTGTCTAACGCCGTTTTATCTGGCGATCTCCATCTTCGTCAAGACAAGGCCCGTAAGAAGCTTCGGATAGAAATCCGTTGATTTCTGGGGCATCTTCTCATTGTGATCAGCCACACGGACAACCTCTTCTGGGCTGGTGGCATTGAGATAGAAGAACAACTGTTCGGCACCCGACTTCACCATGGACACACCTTGAGCGGGATCAACGGTGTAAGTTACATTGCGTTGCTCCTCAAGAGCCTTTGCGTCAATTCCAAGCAGCCGGTCGAGAATGGCTGCGTGGAGGACCGTGACGTCCAGTTGCTTGTAGTCCTCGGAGCGATCTGCATCAATCAACTCGTTCATGATGCCGATGTCTTTCAGCACCAGGGTAGCTGCCAACTCGCCTGCCAGACAGCCTATCGTGTGCTGCTCGCGGCCATTTCGAACAGCCGTCGTCATCGCTTCCAGGCTGTCATGCTTCTCGACAAGGAAATGCTCGGCTGCGGCGGCCAAGAACTCCTCGGCATTGAACCCTTCAATCCCATGCACAAGCCGATGAATCGGACGAATAGACATGCCAGGTTCGGCAACATTGAACAACGTCATCATGCGTACGCCAAACGACTCAGGAGCAGCTGCCTGCCAGGCACTCGCTTGGCATTCGTTCATGAAGTTCACAGCCGTCTCATACCGATGATGACCATCAGCAATGTAAAGATCCTTATCATCGAGTGCTGCCTGAATAGCTGTAATGGCTTCTGGATCGGTGATTTGCCAAACCTGATGAGTGTTGTTATCTCCATCCACTGCCTCAATCATTGGTGCTTCGCTCTCAATAATCGCCTGCAAGACCGTTTCAGTTGTTCGTGCCGGATCGTCATACAGCATGAAGATGTGGCCAAAATTGGCTTCTGTGGCCTGCATCAGTTTCAGCCGATCTTCTTTGGGCCCCTTGAGTGTTTTCTCATGCGCATGAACCTTCTCTGGCTCCAGTTTGCCCAAGGCAATGACGCCCTTGCGAGTCAGATGCTGCCCGTCGAAGGAGTAGGTCTGATGATAGGCATAAAATGCCGGTTCTGTATCGCGAACCAAGATCTTTTTTGCAATCCACTCGTTGAGGTGCTGCGCAGCACGTGTGTACACATTGTTGCCGTCTGAATCTGTTGCCTCAGGAAGCCCCTTGATAATACGCACGATGCTGTAAGGACTGCGTTGATGGCATGCCTGCTGCACATCAGGATACACACGGTCATAGGGCGGTGTCACGACGTCTGAGATATCTCCGACAACGGCAGGGTCATAGCGATAGCCCCGAAATGGAATAATCTGTGCCAATGCGTCCTCCTACGAATTCGCCTGTGCGAATTCGATCACGATATCGGCGGCTTCTCGCCCGACGCGTGCTTGGGCTTCAACAGTAGAAGCTCCGATATGCGGCGTCAGGGAAATAGCCTCTTGCGCAAACAATGGATGGTCGGCAGCTGGCGGTTCATTCTCGAATACATCGAGCGCGACACCAGCGACCTTGCCCGAGTCCATCGCGGCGACCAAAGCAGTCTCGTCAACGACGCCACCACGCGCACAGTTGACCAAATACACGCCGTCCTTCATCGCTGCAAATTGCGGCGTGGCAATCGATGGTCCGACTTCGGGATCAAAGGGAATGTGCAACGAAATGAAGTCTGAACGCGACAGCAAGTCGTCCTTCGCCACCATCGGCGCAATATCGGGGATAGGACTCTCTGTAAGAAAGGCATCTGAACATAGAACGTTCATACCAAGTGCAGATGCTTTCCGGGCAAGCGATTGTCCAATACGGCCAATGCCGATAATGCCCAATGTCTTCCCTGCGATCTCGACGCCCTTCAGCTGCTTTTTCTCCCACCGACCGGCTTTGGTGGAGACGGTTCCCCGACCAATATGTCGTGCCAGCGAGAATATGTGTGCCACCGCGAGTTCTGCAACAGAATTCGAACTTGCTGCCGGCGTATTGCGCACAATGACGCCTTTGCTCTTCGCATGTGCCACATCGACATTGTCCAATCCCACACCAGCACGCACGACCAGCTTCAGGTTCGTTCCAGCATCAATGATAGTAGCTCTCACCTTCGTCGCGCTTCGGATAACGATAGCATCGTACGCGACGATTTCTATCGCCAATTGCTCAGGCGTAAGATCGGTCTTTTCGTCTACCTCAAGTCCGGCTTCTCGCATCGCGGCGAGCGACTTCGGATCGAGCACATCTGATGCCAACACACGGAATCCCATATCATTCCTCCTACAGACCGAGTACGGTCTCAATGGCGCGAAGCAATCCTTCAATCTCGTCAATTTGCGTATCACCCATGTGGGCTATACGGAACGTCTTATTCTTGATAGCTCCGTATCCATTGGAGATTCGAAGATTATATTCATCGGCCAATCTGTTAATCATTGCCGGAACATCAATATCTTTCGTGTTGAGCACGGACGTCAAGGTCTGCGATCGATAGCCTTCTTCAGGGAAGATATCGAAGTGTTTCTTGGCCCATGTCTGCACAATGGATGCCATTTTCGCATGACGCTCGAATCGCTTCTCCATTCCCTCAGACAGCATGTCTTTCAGCTGTGCGTTGAGGGCAAACATGTGTGGAATCGCTGGCGTAGATGGAGTTTGGTTCTTGAGGTGGGACTTGACCATCAATGGAATGTTGAAGTAGTAGGAGCGTGGCGGAACGGTCTTTGCTCGCTCGATGGCTCGGTCGCTCACTGCAGCCACTGCTAGTCCTGCTGGCAGCGCGAATGCCTTCTGCACGCCGGCAAGCACAAAATCAATATCCCAAGCATCCGTTTCGATCGGAGCACCAGCCATGCCACTGACTGCATCCACAAGCAAGAACACATCAGGATACTTGGTGACAACCTTAGCAATCGCTTCTAAAGGATTCATCAGCCCTGTCGACGTTTCGTTGTAGACGAGCGTCACGGCATCATAGTTCCCTGTCGCCAGTTGTTCATCAACCATTTCAGGCTTGATGGCCACGTCCCACGGAAGCTCAAAGACATCACATGGCACATCGTTGGCAACCGTAATCTCATGCCAGCGCTTGGAGAACGCGCCATTGACCAAACTCAGACATCGTTTGCCTACTAGGTTTGTCACTGCCGATTCCATGGCCCCCGTAGAAGAGGATGTGTACAGGAGAACCGCGTTCTTCGTGGCAAGTACTTGTTGCAGCTTCGTCTGGATGTCGGCATAGAGTTCCGCGAATTCGGGTGCTCGATGATGAATCTGTGGCGTTGCCAGTTCTTTTAGGATCTCCGCCCGTACCTGTGTAGGTCCCGGTGTGAAAAGTCGTTTGTACATGCTGGCCCTCCCAAAAACCGTTCGTATGGTTATTTCGAGGGAAGGATACTCGCTGCATTTTCGCTTTGCAATAGATCTCACGTTGCGATGGGAACAGACTATTCGGCACGGTCATGCCTCGATCGTTTGGGCGATCTTCGACTTATGATTACACTCTCGTTAGTCAAGGAGGATGTCATGAACATCGTTGTCGCGCTAGGGGGGCTTGCCATTGCAACCCTTCTGTGGGGGGCATTAACGTACAACCGCTTGGTTAGCCTTAAGATTAAGGCCGAAGAATCCTGGCGAGACATCGATACACACTTGAAGCGTCGTTGGGACCTCATTCCAACCGTCGTCGCAACAGTGGAGGGCTATGCCGCTCACGAGTCTGAGGTCTATGAGCAGGTTACCGCTGCCCGATCTCGATCCGTTGCTGCCTCGTCGCCTCGCGAGCAAGCGCAGTCTGAAGAAGGGCTGAAGGGAGCCATGACATCCCTGTTCGCCATCGTCGAGGCGTATCCAGAGCTGAAAGCTAACGAGAGCTTCATGCTGCTCCAGCAGTCTCTTGAACAAACTGAAGATGCCATTCAGCGTTCTCGCCTCTACTACAATGCTGTAGTCCGCGATTACAACATGTCCATTGCCGTGTTCCCGCGCAACTACATTGCCGGATTGTTTGGTTTTCGCGAACGGCAATTCTACGCCCTCACAGATGAGGCCGAACGCACGAGACCTTCGCTTCGGTTCAGATGATGCGCATCAGACGAAGCGTTAGCATCATTTGCCTGTTACTACTTGCCCTTGCGTATTCGGCGGCCGCAGAGCTGCGTATTCAAGACTTCGCTGTCAACATCCTCGCGGATGCCTCTGGGGAGCTCATGGTCACTGAGAACATCACCGTTCGATTCATTTCCCCACATCGTGGGATCGAACGATTCATCGCCATCTCAGGCAAGACACCGTGGGGCGCAACAGTTAAAATCGATCTCGAACTTGAAGAGATTCAGCTGGACAATGGATCGGTTCCCTACTCGACAAGTACAAGAGGATCGACTCGACTCTTTCGCATTGGCGATCCTGATCAAACGATCACAGGAACACACACCTATTCAATCCAGTATCGCGTCAGCCGAGCGTGGCTATTTGACGAGAATACAATTCGCCTGTACTGGAATGTCACAGGCAACGAATGGGATATACCTATCGAGCATGCGTCGGTCACTGTCCGCTTTCCTGATTCCGTTAATCTAGCCACTGTATCTAGTATCTCATATCTCGGCTATTACGGCAGTTCGGGGAGAGGTCCAGCCGGCGAACCGACAGAGACTGGCGAGCTTCTCTTCCAATCAGGCATTCTCTACCCAGGGGAGGGGATGACCGTTGACATATCCATCCCTCGCGAGATGCTGCCAATTGAGCCACCCACAACCATGCAGCGTGTGCTCATCTTCCTTAACGCCAACAAAGCTGCGGCGCTTCCCTTGCTCACGCTTCTCGGCATGTTCGTTCTCTGGTCTAAGATCGGAAGAGACCCCCGCAAGCGCGTTATCGCTCCCGCTTTTGCGGCACCCCGAGATCTGCACCCTGGAGCCGTTGGCGTGCTGATTGACGATCGAATCGATCTGAGCGACATCAGCGCAATGCTTGTTGGACTTGCAATAAAGGGGTACCTCTCCATTCAAGAGCCTGAAGACGGAGAGTATCTGTTTGTCAGAAAGCGAGAAACAGCAGACGAATTATCTCGTGCTGAGCAGGCTGTCTTCGACGCCTTATTCGACACGCCAGCGACGGCAGAGCGATCACTGGCATCGCTCGAACAGAACTTCTACAAGTCTCTTCCCACCATCAAATCCCGACTGTATGGCGAGCTTATTGAGGCCGGATATTACAAGAGCAATCCTGAGAGAACCAAGGGTTTCTACAGAGGCGTCGGGCTATTCACACTGCCACTAGGCGTGTATTTGGGCATCCAGTCTGGATCCATACTGCTGGCTGTATCTGTGGCTCTCAGTGCGTTAATCATTCTCGCCTTTGCTCGATTCATGCCGCGCAAGACAACAAAGGGCGTTCGAAAACTAGAAGAGATACTCGGGCTGTCCGAATACATCCGCAAGGCAGAAGTGGACAGAATTGAGTTCCACAATGCCCCAGAGAAGGGGCCAGAGCTATTTGAGAAACTGTTGCCCTATGCCATAGCCCTGAATCTGACGAAGATCTGGACAAGGCAATTTGACGAGCTACTGACCGAGCCGCCGCAATGGTATATGGCGGGGAGCACACATAGTCCCATCTTCAGTGCAATCGTGTTCTCACGCACGCTCACAGGCATGACTCGATCGATGCAGCAGACCTTCATCTCAGCGCCACGCACTTCCGGGAAGTCAGCAGCCAGCGGGCGAAGCTCGTTTGGCGGCGGATTCTCAGGCGGAGGCTTCGGTGGAGGCGGAGGCGGAGGCTGGTAAGGTTTACCAACTTCTTGTAGTATGCCTTGGAAGGGGGGGCTATCTATGAACAAGTCTAACCAGCAACGGCTTCTCACAGTGGCCATCGCTCTTTGTCTGTTCACACTAGGCGCCTTTGCCGAAATCGGATCGGCACAAATTGAGTGGGATCAATCCGCCCCTGTAACCTGGGATCTCTTCCGTTGCGTTCCTCCAGCAGATGCAACGCATCGGACGGAAGCCGCCGCAATTCACATGACAATCCGCTGGCATGCCAGTTATTCTGTGTCGTCCAGCAATGGAGGAGCCACATGGACAGGTCAGGTTGCCGCCATCACAGTGACCAATACGATGGAGCCCGACCAATCCTGGGTTGTTCCCGACAAGGCGTTTGACAACGTATTGAGTCATGAGCAACTGCATTTCGATCTCAACGAGGTGTATCGCCGCAAGCTCGAGTGCTTACTTCTGGAGACCACTTCATGCCAGACATCGACACAGCAAGCTGCCATTGACCAACTTGTTTCAACACTTAGCCAAACAGCAAATGCTATCCTACTGCGAGCCGAAGAGACTCAGGAACTTTACGATTCAGAGACAGCGCATAGCACCGATGCTGCAGGACAAGCCCGCTGGCAGGCATTGATTAGTCAGTGGCTCCTTGCACCGTTGACAGCGCCTTAGCATGTAGCAGCTACTCATCCGCGCCTTCACCCCGATTAAGGAGCATCCAGATTTACTCTTGCCTGATCCCGTCATCAACGAGGCATATGCCTAGACCAGCCATAGTAGCTTGCCCCAGAGAGACGCCGCCATCACCACAGGGAACAAGGCTATTGACGAAGAAGCCGAACCCAGCTGACTCACACTGTTCGCGAATACGGGAGGCAATGTGATTGTTGTATGCCACGCCACCACTGAGGGCAATCGCTGAGATCCCTTGCTCTTGAGCAACCCGTATCGCCAGTGTTGCTGTGCCTTGAGCCAGTGCCTGCTGGGCCGAGGCTGCCACATCATAAACAGATGCGTCTTTGGACATCTCAGCTAACTGTCCAAACAGATCCACAGTATCCAGTCGAAGCAAGCCAGCTTCCTCGATTACCCGTGGATTGAGATTGCGCGCCTGACCTTGAATAGCAGCCGCTTCCAAGCGCATCGCCGGCTCACCTTCGTAGGTGCGAGAAACACACACGCCAAGCAAAGCAGCCACCGCATCGAGGAATCGTCCAGCACTCGTTGTCTTTGGGACATTGATCTCGTGCTGCATTTGCCGCACAACCACCTGTGCTTCAGCGCGATTCATGCCTTGCCTCACCAATTGCTCCCTCACAATATCTGGATCACCCGAGCCAGCCAACAGGAATGATGCAGCCATCCGAAGAGGGTGCGTGGCCGCTCGATCTCCTCCCGGCATCTGAACAGGTAAGAGTGATCCCGCACGCAGCATCTGCTGTTCCTTGGCAGCGAAGATCTCACCGCCCCACGCGTGACCGTCGCCGCCGAAGCCGTAGCCATCAAGGACAATGCCTACACAGGATTGACAATTATGCTCGACCATCACAGAAGCCAGATGAGCCGCGTGATGCTGCACGCGAACCACACGAGCTCCCGTCGATACCGCTAGCTCCTTGGCCCATTGCGTAGTCAGAAAACGTGGGTGACTGTCACAGGCAATGATGCTCGGCGGTCGCCCCTTTGTGATCTGCTGCAGGTGATCAACGGCAGCTTTGAGGAATGCCAGCGTTTCAAGGTCATCGACATTGCCGATGTGTTGGGAAGGCGTAATTCGTCCCTTGTCATAGAGGGCAAATGTTAGATCTGATTCTGGTCCCAAGGCCAGGATAGACTCTTCGCCTAGATCCCGCTCGAGTCCCTGTGGGACAAGGCCTCGCGACCGTCTCAGGAAAGTAAACTTGCCCGCCACGTACCTCTCGACTGAATCGTCGCAGCGCGCGACAATTCTGCGATCATGCAACAGATAATGATCAACAACGCCTTCAAGCTGATCGATGATCTTCTCGTTTTCGATCAGCATTGGCTGACCTGGCCGGTTCGCACTCGTCATCGCCAGCGGCACATCCAGGTTTTCAAATAACAGATAATGCAGACCAGAATAGGGAAGCATCACACCGACAGTATGAAGGCCTGGAGCGATTCCTGAGAGGGCTGCCATCGATCGCTTACGTAACACGACAATGGGGCGATGGGCGCGCCGCAGCTCAGCGCGTTCGTCTGCAGAGACCTTCAGAATTCTCTCGAGCATTTCTTCCGCCGCCATCAGTGCAAACGGTTGGCTCAATCGCCCGAGACGCTTTCGTAAGGTTTCAATCGCACCCTCGTTCGTTGCATCACAGGCAATATGCGTTCCACCGAGCCCCTTGATGGCAAGTATCTTTCCCGCAGCAAGCGCGTGGATGCTTCGCGAGATAGCGTCTCGTGTGTCTTCGTCAAACTCCAGAACCGGCCCGCACGCATCGCACGCAGTCGTCTGGGCATGGTAGCGCCTGTCCAGCGGATTCGTGTACTCGGCTTCGCACGTCGCACACATCGGGAACTCAGACATTGACGTCTGGGGGCGGTCATAGGGCAACCCTTCAATCACGGTAAATCGGGGGCCACAGTCTGTGCAGCTGGTAGCCCAATAGCCGCCGAAGCGGCCTGTGCCGAGAATCTCTGATACGCACGCATCACATGTCGCCACATCAGGCGGCAACTGTCCGCCCCCCGCGCCTTCTTGCGACGATGGAAGGATCACGAATGCAACTGCACCGATCGGAGCAATAGAAGATATATCTGCGCCATCGATACGGGCCAATGGCGGCGTTTCAGACTGCAAAGCATGTAAGAACGACTGCACTGGCTCTTCGGGGCCCTCGATCACAATCTCAACGCCAGCATCGCCGAGATTCCTGACTGACCCAGACAATCCCCGCTCGTGAGCGATTCGGTAGACGAAGGGACGGAATCCGACACCCTGAACAACGCCTCGGACAAGCACACGACGAGCGTCAATCGGCATTCGTTCCCGTTGACGTTTCTACAGTCAAACTATCAACGACCAACTCCCTACCCGTTTGCAAATCAACTTCAGAATTACATCTCGGGCACGTAAGGACGGGAACGGCAATAAAGTGGAAGGCATCATCCGAAACATGATCGACATAGCCCTCATAGCCGCAAGATGGGCAGGACACACTGACAGGGATTTGCTCAATCACAAGTTTCGCATGCTCAAATAGCGTACCTTCGGCAAGCATTTGGAAGGCACTGACCAAGGCATAATCCGACAGAATGCGCAACTCACCTTTCTTCAAGATGACGCCAGTAATCTTTCCCTCAATCTTCTCTGCTTGAGGAAGCAATGCGTTGATCAGTTCGGCTGCTACTGAGTATTCGTGCATCCGAATCCCAGGGCTTCCATCAACTCATCCATGCCAATGTCATGCCGCGCATCTGTTTGCAGCGCCTGACCATGAGGGTTAATTCGAGCGTAATCGGCCATGATACGTTCGGGATCAACGCCCACGGCATCGGCCAGATCCATTTTATTCAATACGAGAATATCCGTTTGGGCAAAAATCTTCGGATGCTTTCGCACCATGTCATCCCCCTCAGTCGTAGAGATAACTACCATCTCTTTGGCCGTGCCTAGAGGGAAATCGGCGGGACAGATTAGGTTTCCCACGTTTTCGATGAACAAGACGTCCAGTCCCTCTATGTGCAGATGTCCCATGGCGTGGTTGACTCTGTGCGCATCCAGGTGGCAGTCATCTTGCGTGTTGAGGTTAATCGACGTCGCGCCGCGAGAGAGAAATCGCTGATGATCATCATCGCCAGCGGAGTCCCCGGCAACGGTCCCAACACTCAGTCCCTGTTCTTTCAATCGATCGATCATCCGCTCAATCAACGAGGTCTTGCCACTGCCGATTGCACCCATGACACTCACAGCTGTCACCTGGTTATCATTCAACTGCTTACGATTCGATTCAGCCAATTCCAACTGCCTCTTCAGGATATCTTCACCATTCACGTGTATGTTATGCATGTCCCCTCCCTCGCGGCGGAATGATACGAGTCCTCTTGCGCGGACGCAAAGCCATCTCATAGCTGACTTCGCAATCGTTGCATTGCTGAGGAGAGGCCTTATCATCAACTGCGAAACAGAAACTCTAAATTGGAGTATATTAACTAATTACCGTCGGCGAGGTTCCTCAACGGAGGACTCGTCCGCTGCAAAATAAGGAGACTGTCGAATGAAGAAACTTATCCTTACGCTTGTGCTCTCTGCTGCCCTATCGACGCTTGCCATAGCGGCTCCCGCGATCTACGTGGTCTTACCTGTCTATGATTTCGGATCCGTACTCGAGGGCATCGCTGTCGAACATACCTTCATGATCAAGAATACAGGCGACGAACCCCTCGATATTTCGGGTGTCAACGCTCAATGCGGTTGTACGGCAACCGAGATGGCAACTAAGTCCATCGCCCCTGGTGAATCAGTTGCTCTCGATGTGCTCATCAATACAACGACATTCGGCGGCACAATTTCTAAGTTGATCACCGTCTATTCCAATGATCCAGACTCTCCTCTACTTAGTCTTCGCGTCACTG
>CAZKDW010000014.1:0-1817 GCA_964551625.1 uncultured Thermotogae bacterium
GAAGCTTGGTCCCATCGTCTAGTGGCCTAGGATAGCGGGCTCTCATCCCGTCGACGGGGGTTCAAATCCCCCTGGGACCACCACTCGCAGCACAGAGATGTATCTGTGCTGCGTTATTTTTTGTTGCCAGAGGCTGGCTTCGCGGCGTGGCAGCCATGCGCTACTATGCTCAGTACAACACGGAGGGAAGAGATAGGGTGAACGGTACAACGGCGCTTCGAATCGAGAATGTGACCAAGTCATTCGATCAGCGATCGGTGCACGTTCCCGTGTTGGACGCTGTCTCCTTCGATCTTTGCGCTGGTACCTGGACGACGATTCTTGGTCCTTCGGGCTGTGGAAAGACGACGCTTCTCAAGATCATTGCAGGGCTGGAATCGCCTGACTCGGGAAGTATCCGCGTGGGTGGAGATTCCACTCCACGACTTGGAGCCACTGCCTATCTGCCTCAGCATGATACGCTCTTACCTTGGCGCACAGCCTTGGGCAATGCCATCCTTGCATCAGAGATTGATGGCAAGCCAATGGATGCTGCCAAGAAGGAAGCGCTCGCTTTGTTCGATCATTTTGGCCTGTCTGGATTTGAGTCCATGTATCCGAATCAGCTCTCGGGCGGCATGCGACAGCGGCTGGCCCTCATTCGCACGTTTCTCACAAACCGTAGCATTCTGCTGCTGGATGAGCCTCTGGGCTCCCTCGATCCGCTCACACGAGCGACGCTTCAGAAGTGGTTACTCGGTGTGTGGGGGAAGTTGAAGAAGACCGTTCTTTTGGTCACGCACGATGCAGAGGAGGCATTGCTCCTTTCTGATCGCATCCTGTTGCTGACTGAGCGGCCTGCGCGGTTGCAGTTGGATCAGGCTGTCGATTTGGAGCGTCCGCGCGATCGCGCATCACGCCTATTGGTTGAGCAGAAAGCACAATTGCTAAATCTCTTGCTCAAGGAGGAGGCTCGCGCATGAAGGATCGATGGGTGCGAATCCTGGCTCCTCTCTTCTTGCTATTGCTGCTGCTCGGTGTGTGGGAAATCCTCGTTCGCTGGTTTGATGTGCAGGCATTTATCTTGCCTGCGCCCAGTCAGATTCTTGTGTCCTTCGTCGAGAACATGGGCCTGCTGACGTGGCATGGAGCGGTCACGTTCTCGGAGATTCTGCTTGGGCTATTGCTGGGCGGTTTGGGCGGCATCCTGTTGGCCATTGTCGTCTTCTACTCGCCTTTGCTGGACAAGGCACTCTATCCGTTGATTATCGGATCGCAGATGATCCCTGTATTCGCTATCGCACCCATTCTGATTGTGTGGATGGGATATGGATTGTGGCCCAAGGTGACTGTGGCGGCACTGATTAGCTTCTTCCCGCTTGTCGTGACGGTATCCGATGGTTTGAGAGAGCCATCGGAAGAGGCTGTGGATCTGTTCCGATCCTTGGGAGCCACACGGCGGCACATATTTTGGAAGCTGCGATTGCCAGCCAGTTTGCCGACGGTCTTCTCGGGACTCAAGGTTTCTGCGACGTTGGCCGTCGTCGGTGCGACGATTGGCGAGTGGGTGGGATCGAGTCGAGGGTTGGGGTATCTGATGCTGCAATCCAATGCACGCCTTCGTATGGATTTGGTATTCGCTGCGATCTTGATGTTGGCGCTTCTCGGCTTGCTCCTGTTTGGAGTGCTTCGCATAATCGAGCGACGCGTGGTTCATTGGCGTACGGCGAAAGCGGATGGCCGGGAGGTTTAGGGTGAAGTCGATTCGTTGGGTTGTGGGAACTCTTCTCTTACTTGTCGTTTCGTTTGCCAGTCTTGCCGCGCCGATTCGCGTGAGT
>CAZKDW010000014.1:1917-14394 GCA_964551625.1 uncultured Thermotogae bacterium
ATGCTGCATATGGCGAATCGACAATTGGAGATCATCACCGGGTGTATGTTCTCTGGTAAGACAGACGAGCTGATTCGTCGGTTGGAGCGCGTGCGCATTGCCGGGCGAAGTATCCTTCTGTTCAAGCCGACAATTGACGACCGATATGCAGAGACGGCAGTCGTGACCCACTACGGGCGCGAATTTGCTGCGCATCAGCTTTCGCCAGGCGAAGAAACCCTGGACATGTTGGTGTCCGTTGTCGGAGCCGACATGCTGGCCGTCGCGAATGTCATCGCCTTTGACGAAGGCAACTTCTTCTCTCACAAGTTGACGGATTTATGCCAAGCGCTTGTTGCTATGGGCAAGCGAGTCATTGTGGCAGGACTTGACCTCACCTATGCGGAAGAGCCATTTGGCCCCATGGGCTCGCTGATGAGCTTGGCCGACCGAGTGGACAAGCTACAAGCTGTTTGTGTGAAATGCGGTGGCGTTGCCACACGATCGCAACGGCTGATTGATGGTCAACCCGCACCAACTGACGGTCCCGTCATTCAAGTTGGCGGAATTGGCAGCTACGAAGCGCGTTGTCGCAACTGCTATGTACGCTAACTCATGCTTTGCATGAGTTAGTTAGAGAATCAGCTTTGCTGATTCTCTGAGTTTGGCTAGGCTGAGCTGCTTGGGAATTACAGAGTTGTTTGTGTCGTATCCGATGCCGCGAGTTCTTTGGAGAATGCCAACTCGCCGAGGCGAGTTGGGTAGAGAATCAGTTCCACTGATTCTCTAGTCGGATAGCTTGTGAGTATTTGTTCAGACGCGGAATCCCTAAGTCAGATTACAGAGCCACCCGAAGAATCGCATAGTTGCGATTCTCGAAGAAACTCGCCGCAGGCGAGTTTCCCTAAATCCAATACGTCTTGCCATCCTCACAGATTATCACTCCGGGGATAGGCTCTGGTGTCTCGCTCATGTGGGTGGCAAAGATTGTTGATCCTTGAGTGCTGAGCCCTGGCGCAAGTCGTTCGACGGCAGGTCGATTCATGTGTCCGGGGTCGTCAGACTTGCGGGGGTGGGTCAGTTCGAGAATGGCGATATCGACACCCTTGAGCAGTTGGTTAACTTGAGCTCCTTCGCCCGTATCGCCGGTATATCCGATTGTTCGCCCCTTGTGCGAAAAACGATACCCGAAGGCGTCCAAGCCAAAGTGGTTCATGGCGACTGCAGAGAATGGCAGATCTCCTGCCTGGTAGTCGCCGCTTTCTGAGATTTCGATGAAAGAGAGTGGAAGGCAGGGCTCAAATCCCTTTTCGCGTAAGTCCGGCCATGCCAGATCGCAGAGCTGATAGGTAACTTCTTCGAGTTTCGCTGGGCCGACGATGACCATAGGGTTTTCTCGACAGCGGCGCATGCAATACTCAAGCAACAAGAACGGTAACCCGAACATGTGATCAGCGTGAAGATGGGTAATAAACACAGTCTCTATCTGCGAGAAATCGATTCCCAAGCGATGTAACTGAGGAATCGCGGTCGGAGGCAGGTCGAGAAGGATCTTCCCATCAATGAGAAGTGAACTCCAATCTCGACCATCCGTGAGTGCTGCCCCCGACCCCAAGCAAACCAGAGGGATTTGATCGCTCAAACTACTCCGTCGCGGCTCGTGTTGCGTCTGTGGCTCGCAATCGTCGCGCAAGCTCTTCTAGCATGCTGAGCGCAACTTCGGGATGGTTGGCAATGATCGACTTCATCGCCCACTGGGAAAGAATCCAGCACTTGGTCTCAGTGACGGCGACGACATCGGCAGTTCGCACCTGACCATCAATGACTCCGAGCTCTCCGAAGAAATTGCCGGTTCCCAATTCAGCGAGCTTCGTTCCGTCCTTGATGACCTCGGCCTTGCCCTCCAGAATGAGGTAGAAACCGACGCCTCCCTGACCTTCTTGAACGACTTTGTCGCCAGGAGAGACCGTCTTCTGAACGGCTGACTTGATCATAGACTCTAGGCTCTTCTCGGTTGTGTTGGCAAAAAGAGGGGTTTCCTTGAGGAGGGCAATGATTTGCTTGTTATCCATGTTGTTTCTCCTTTGTGCAGCACTCAGAGCTGAATTCGATGATATAATACGTCCAATGGCTTTTCCAGCCGAAGGGAGTCTACGTGTCCTGGAGCCGAACACTGAAAGTCCGACAGCTTCTTCGCGCTCAACTCGAGATGGGAGAGGAGATTGCGCTTCTCTTCTCTGACATTCGCGGGTTTTCTGCGTATGCTGCTGAGATGGGCGACCACGCTGCATTTCAGCTGACCCAACTACACGAAGGTATTCTCAAGGCTCGAATCTCCGAATACGGCATCGTAGTGAAGTCGTTGGGCGATGGTGTGATGGCTGCCTTTGAATCGCAAGCGTTGGCTATACGATCTGCTGTGTCTATTCAGCAGGCGTTCCGGGAGCGGAACGCAGAGAATGTCGATGACCCGATCGATGTCGGTATTGGCATTGCATCGGGGACACCGGTGATGACAGACATTGACTTCATTGGCCATTCTGTGAATATGGCGCAGCGTCTGTCAGGCCAAGCCAAGAGTGGTCAGATTCTGGTCCCGCAATCCTCTTGCTCACGAACTCGGTTGCCCGATGAATGGCACTTTATGTCCATTGGCGAGCGATTGCTGAAGGGGATTGGATCGCAGTTATTGTCCGAGGTGGTATGGATTTGCGAGAAGGCAAGAGTGTCGGATGCTCTGGATCAAATCACCTTGATCTTGACCGAGAAGGGAACCATGGTTGTCGAACTAGCCAAGGACGTCAAGCAAGAAGTCCGCGATGCGATGGAGCATCTTCAGCGATCGCGTGCTGAAGAGGATGGGATGGTTACAGCCTTTCTTCAGCGCTCGGTAGCTCGCTTCACCAAACGGCTGATGGGCAAGCCATATAACGCCCTGCGTATCCCTCGTGAGCAAGATGTGGATCGGATCAGCCTCTCTTTGAAGGGGAGCTTGTTGACGGTCCATTCAGAAGATGGCGCATTTGCCCTTAAGGGCGTGGATCCGCAGAAGGCGCGGCAGTTCATGGATCGTGCGCGTGAAGCAGCTAAATCGAAGCAGTAAGGCAGTGGAAGCAGATTCGCCAGCAGATTCTGAGCCAAATTCAATCGAGATTTGCCGGAATCTATCTGAAGAATCGTGTTGATCCATTCGCCGCCTTGTCCTAGAATTAACCAAAGACCGATGTAGGGGGAGACAACGACCATGGGTAAGCGTGAAGTCCTAGAAAGCACTCTCAAAGAAATCAAGAAAGCATATGGTGAAGGCTCGATTATGTGGCTCGGTGGCGAAGGCGCCCTGAATCTCCAGGTCGAAACCGTTCCGTCCGGCTCGTTGGCATTGGATATCGCTCTAGGTGTGGGCGGCATCCCCAGAGGCCGAATTATCGAGGTCTTCGGAATGGAATCCTCGGGTAAGACGACGCTCGCCCTGCACATGATCGCTGAGGTTCAGCGAGCAGGAGGTATTGCCGCGTTCATCGATGCTGAGCACGCATTGGATCCCACCTACAGCTCGGCCTTGGGTGTCGATCTGGATCATATGCTGATCTCCCAACCAAACTCGGGTGAGCAGGCGTTGGAAATCACAGAACAGCTGACGCGCAGCGGCGCCATTGACATCATCGTCATCGACTCAGTTGCCGCGCTGGTTCCGACTGCGGAAATCGAAGGTCAGATGGGAGATGCCCAAGTTGGTCTGCAGGCTCGCTTGATGAGTCAAGCCATGCGGAAGCTGTCGAGCGCGATTTCTCAATCCAACACTATTGTCGTGTTCACCAACCAGATGCGTTCCATGATTAGCACATCGCGTTTTGGCCCTTCGACAACGACAGCAGGTGGATGGGCGCTTAAGTTCTACGCTTCGCTACGACTGCAGATGTGGTCTTCAGGCCGCATTGAAGAAGGAACCGAACGAGTGGGAACGCACGTCAATGTCCGTGTCGTCAAGAACAAAGTGGCTCCGCCATTCAAAGAGGCCGTTTTTGATGTCATCTATGGTAAAGGGATTGTCCGCTCTCGCGATCTCATTAACACGGGTGAAGCGCTTGAGCTCGTCAGCCGAAGTGGATCGTGGTATTCGTACGGAGACGAACGCCTCGGCCAGGGCATTGGAAACAGCGCCCAAGCTCTTGAGGAAAATGCTGAGCTCGCCGCCCAACTAGAAGCAGCCATCCGCGAAAAGGCTGGCTGGGGAAAGAAGGAAGAGAATCAGGAGACGAACGACGCCAAAGCCGACGAAGTCACAGAAGACGAAGCCACAGAAGACGAGTGATCCTTGGGCCTATCTGATGCTGTTGCTGCGCTACAGGCCTCGAAGCATTGCCGAAGCGCGGCGACGGATGTCTGAAAAGGGCTATGGTCCTTCGGATATTGAGGGCACGATCGAGCAAGCGATCGCGACCGATCAACTGGATGATGCTGCATTCGCGAAACTCTGGGTAAGAGATCGAATGTGGCACCATCCGTTGTCACGGGCCGCTATTTCGCAAGAGTTACGCCAGAAGGGTATTGACCCAGAGCTCATTGCGAGTACCTTGCAGGCCGAATATCCGGCCGTGCAGGAGATCGAGTTGGCGACAGGATTGGCAGAAGCGCGCATTCGCAGATACCGTGGCATCACATTCGAGAAACGCAGGAATCGTCTCATCTCTTTTCTCGCAAGACGAGGATTCTCTCGTGGCCTTGTCTATCAAGTCGTGAAGTCCGTAGAAAAGGAGTTCGATCGTGCCGACGACTGATCAACGAGTGGGCCTTGGCTTCGACGTGCATCCATTCCATCCCGATCGCCCGCTGGTTCTCGGTGGGGTCGAAGTGCGCGATCACGACGGATTGCTCGGCCATTCGGATGCAGATGCACTGATTCACGCGATCTGTGATGCCTTACTGGGCGCTGCTGGGTTGGATGATATTGGCCATCAGTTTCCTGATACGGATGCGCGATACAAGGACATTCACAGCGCGATCCTGTTGCAAGACGTGGTCGATCTGCTTCGAGAACAAGGCTTCTCGCCAGTGAATGTTGATGGAACTGTCATTGCCCAATCGCCCAAACTGGCACCCTACTTTCCAGCGATGAAAGACACCTTGGCCCCAATTCTTGGGCTATCGATCGATCGAATTGGGCTCAAGGCGACGACCAATGAAGGGCTTCGCTCCTGGGGACATGGCGAGGGCATAGCTGCGATGGCTGTCTGTCTTATCGAAACAGCTTAGCGATGTCTTGATAGGTAATCAGAATCATCAATCCAATCAGGATGAGGAATCCGATGGCATGAATAATGCCTTCGCGCTGCGGTGAGATTGGCTTGCCTCGAGCCCATTCATACAGTGCGAACCCGGCGCGGCTTCCATCCAATGCCGGGAATGGCACCAGATTGATTAGTCCGAAATTCAGGCTCAAGAAGGCCAGCAATGTGAAGAAATAAGCGCCGCCTATTCGGATGCCTTCTCCGAGGATCTTGGCTACGCCGACAGGGCCCTGGAAGACCTCTCCTGCTGCGACCTGCCTGGTGAATATTTCATGGATGACGTCTCCCAGAGCGCGGATGTAACCCACGAATTGCCCCGATGCAAGAATGATCCCCTCTCCCACTCCGGCATGCCGATAGGCCACGCCCAAGTCAGCGAATTGTGTGCCTGCGAACAGATCGTAGACGGTTAGTCCCTCCGTGGGGACTGCAAGGTCCAATTCGGAGCCATCGCGTTGCACAGTCACCGTGATCTCATTTGAAGGCAGCAGATCGTCTACGGCAATCTGTGCAGCAATGAATGTGCCTGTCTCAACGCCGTTTACGGCAACGATACGATCGCCAGCTTGCAGTCCGACCGAAGCAAATGGGGCCTCTGTTTCTGTAGAAACGATCTCGTTGGTGAACGCGGCCATGTAGAAATAGGCGCCGACGACGAAACGTGCCTCATCTTCGACGTATTCGGGAACCATGCTTACTTCAAGTGGGGCTCCGTCTCGTTCTATAAGGAGCCTAATTTCCTCTCCTTTGGAAGCGTTCACTGCAGACGTGATCTGCTCAAGAATGAGAATCCTTTTCCCCTCGACCTCCAGAATTCGATCGCCGAATTGGAGTGCTTGTTCAGCCGGTGACCCTGGCACACGCTCGGATACTTGCAGGATGGGGAAGGGAACGGACCAGAGGACGATGGCTGTAATCACGAATGCGAGCAGAAGATTGGCTGCCGGGCCCGCAAGACTGATGAGCGCGCGTACATAGGGTGGTTTACTGTAGAGTACGCGATCATGCGGAATGGTCTCATCCTCTTCGAGGCGATCCTCTCCCGCCATCTTGATATAGCCACCGAAGGGAATCAGGCGAAAAGAATAGAGCGTTTCCTTGCCACGGATGCCAAACAGCTTCGGGCCGAATCCAATGGCGAATTCATGGATGTAGACGCCGAAGGCTCGGGCAACAAGAAAATGGCCGCCTTCGTGAATTCCGACAAGCACCAAAATGGATGCAGCAAAAACAAGCAATGTCGTAATCATCGAACTCCCCTCATCTCCATGACTAATACCTCTTGTGTGCGATCTGATAGCTTAACGGTATCCGATAACCTAATCCCGGCAACCCAAATAACTCCTTGGCTGTCACAGAGAAGCGGAATGCTGTCTCGCTCGAAGTAGGCGGTCCGTTCGTTCATGAGGAAGTCCTTGAGCTTGATTGTATGACCCAAACCCAACGGCGCGAAGCGATCACCAGATCGGCGTGTCCTCAGACACAAAGGGAGCGTGATACAATCTGCGTCTGCGGCCTCGATCCATGGATTCTCTCGAATGGAGCCCAGATCGACCGCAGCTATCGGTTTGATTTTGAGAACTAGAACACCATTACCGTCAGGAATTGCGGTTTCTCCCAGATCGACAGGCATGTTCCAGGAACTCGGCGTAACAGGTGATTCGGAAAGAACTTCGAGAACATCTCCCTGTATCCTTACTCGAACGCCTGGTAGAAATAGCTCTCCATGTGCTTGCGATCCCATGATTAGGCCGCGTATTGCATCGATATGTGCCAGGCTGATACCCGTCAAGTCACCGCGTACATGGCAAATGCATTCACGAAGGACCAATCGAAGCACGGCATCAGGAAGCACAATCAGCTGAGATCTGCTTACCAATACATTTTCGTCATTTGTGGCTAAGGAGATCTCAGCCAGCTTCTCTCGAATGAGGAAGATGACAGCTTCGTCGAGATCGGCTAGAAGGTCCGCATTGCGGCTGAGTGCCTCTGTGATGCGCGGATTGATTGTTTGAAGCTCTGGCAACACGTGATGGCGAATGCGATTGCGTGCAAACGTGGGATCGGCGTTGGTGGCATCTTCACGCCAAGCCAACGAGTGCGCGAGGGCATAGGCATGGATAGCCGCGCGTTTTACTCGAATCAGCGGGCGAATGAACGGCAATCGTACAGACGGGATGCCACGCAAGCCAGTTGGGCCGGCGCCACGAGCCAGGCGATAGAGGATGGTTTCTGCGTGATCGTCCAGAGTGTGCCCGAGCGCGATGCGTGTAGCACCCGCCTCTTCAGCCAGAGCTTCTAGCGCAGCCAATCGAGCGTTGCGGGCTGCACCCTCTCGGCCGTGTGCTCGATGAATGTCAAGATCGCTCGGAGTCAGAACTCGTTTTGAAAACGGCAGACCGGCTGTTGTGGCCACGTCCTGGACGAATTGAGAATCTCCATCAGAGGCGACACCCCTCAACCCGTGATCGACGTGGCCGACAACCACGTCGAAGGATCGTTCGATTGAGAGTGCATGAAGGACATGAAGCAAGACCATGGAATCGACGCCTCCGGATACGGCAACGAGAACACGGGCGCCTTCTGGGATCATCTCAAGGTCATCAAGGGCTTGTCTTGCGGATTCCATCACCATGGCGCGTCGATTGTGTCTGGATCGAAAACTGAATGCAATGCTTGGTCTCTCTGATTCAAGGCAGTAAGCTGTTGAGACGATGGCCGAACGCTCACGAATGCTCACACTTGTTTTGATGCTAGGGCTGCTTGGCAGCTGTCTGGTATCCGGGACGGAGACGTTTGAGACGAAACTTCTGGCAGCGATGCCTATCCTGGAAACCGGCATGACCCAGATGATCATGGGCATGGGATCTGATGAGCTTGATCTCTCGATTGGTCGCGCTGTCTTTCCGCGTGTTGTGGTTCGAGCAGAAGCGGGTTCTGCCAAGCCATTCGATCTCAACATTCGTTTGACTGTGCCCCCACAGCTGTTTGCTCCCGCGTTCTTTGCCGTCGAGTTGGCCCCTACCAGCGTGACGGGGCTTATGACTCTCTTTTTTGGTCCTGTATCCATTGACTTGGGGCGAACGTGGTTCGAGCCTTCGCGCTGGGCATTGGCTCAATTGATCGTTCATCCGCGACTGACGATGGTCGTTGGAGGTATTCAAGAATCTGAAGTAATTGTTCCGCTCGTGGGGTGGAGGATCTTCCCTTCCTCATCCGCGCAATGGGAGATCGACATGCTGTTCACAGGCAGAGAGATTCGGGTATCTGTAGGTGGCTATCTATGATTCGAAAATCGTGGCTGGCGGTTCTGATGCTGCTCGTAGTGTGGACATCAAGTCAGGCTACCCCAATCACTGTTTTGTACACCAACGATGTGCATGTCCGATGGGATCGATTTGCCTCGATGGCTGAGATGATTGCCGCGGAGCGAGCTAACGATGTCCCTGTATTGCTGTTTGATGCAGGTGATACGTGGCAAGATCATCGTCAGCTCATACCGAGCGTATGGGGCTCGAATGAGGCCATTGCCTGGATGAATGACGTGTCGTATACGGCGATGGCCTTAGGAAACCACGATACGTATTTTGGGCCGACTCGACTGTCGCAGATGATTGCGAGTGCTCATTTTCCGGTGCTATCTGCGAACTGGAGGCCCATGGACGCTGCCACGCTGGGAACTGAATCGTCGATCCTTCTTCAGGTTGAAGATGTGGCGATCTTGGTTATCGGGTTGACGACACCTGAGTTCTTGCCCATTCTCGCATTCCCCAAGTGGCGGTATCTGGATCCCGTCACTGCAGTACGCGATCTGCTGCTGCAGTACGAAGGCGCATACGATGTCGTGTTTGTCGTCGGGCATATCTCGCTGGATCATGCCCGGCACATTGTGCAGCAAGTCCCAAGCATCGATCTATTCATCTCTGGCCATTCGCATCAGAAGACGCTGCAGCCTGTGACAGAAGGATCCACTTTCATTGTGCAATCGGGGGCATTTGGCCAGGCAGTGGGGTTGCTTCGGTTGGATGTAGCTGAAGGGGAAGTTTCGGTGCTCGATTACGACTTGATGTCCACAAAAGAGACCCCCGTCGATGTACGAGCGGGGGTCCGGCAGCTTGTGACTGTATTCACAGTGATCGCCTGCGCGATTGCTGTGTGGTATCTCTAGAAACTGAAGGCGAATCCGATGCCGTCTTCAACTAACCCAAGCCGGAAGCCTGTGTCCTTGGCCACGCCATAAGCATCAAGACCGCTGTATGCCGCCCAGCCAAGGTGAATAAGCCCCACGAGAGGGTAGGAGAAGTAGCTGAAGGGGAGAAGGGCAGCTACATAGTATCCGCCAACGTTCAATACTACTGCGACCCCGAAGTGAAGAATGGCCTTATCTATCTGATCATTAAGAACCTGCCCCAACCCAGGAATTACGAACGACGCCAATCCAGGGATCCAAGCGTCATTATTGGTTTGAGCCACAGCACCCACGGTGCTCACAAGCAGAATCACTCCAACACACAGTGCTACGATGATCGTTCGCATCCCAACCTCCTTAGGTTCTCTTGTTACGATTCTTCTGCAGCTGCAAGTTTCTCAAAGTACTCGTCATCAATATCGAAATTGGCGAAAACTTCTTGGACATCTTCATGTTCATCAAGTAGGTCCACGATCTTGAGCACCTTGCCGGCAGCTGCCCCTTCAACATGAACTGTGCTCTTGGGAATCATGGTTGCTTCAGCACGAATGGGCGTGATGCCTTGATTGTTGACTGCTTGCACGAGAGCTGCCAGATCTGCGGGCGCACATGTTGCTTCAATCGTTCCATCCTGATCCTCAATATCTTCGGCACCTGCGTCGATGAGGGCGATTTCGAGCTCATCATGATCGACATCTTCAGGTAGTTCGGAAAGTACGACAACGCCCTTGCGATCGAACAACCAGGATACGCTGCCCACGGCAGCCATGCTGCCCCCATTCTTGCTGAAGATATGGCGGATATCTGCGGCAGCTCGATTCTTGTTATCTGTCACTGATCGAACGAGGACTGCCACGCCATCATTCGCATAGCCTTCGTAGGTAATCTCTTCATAGATAATGCCTTCTAGCTCGCCAGTCGCTCGTTTGATAGCTCGATCGATATTGTCCTTTGGGAGATTGCCTGCCTTGGCACGCTCAAGAGCCTGGGCCAATCCGGGGTTGTTCTCGGGATTCGGATCCCCGTTGCGTGCCTGAATTGTGATCTCTTTGATTAGCTTCCCAAACCGACTGGAGCGCTTCTTATCCTGTCGCTCCTTGCGGTACTTGATGTTTGCCCATTTCGAATGTCCTGCCATGCGGTTCCCCCAAGTCGTTCGTCAATTCAATGCTCTTATCATAGCAAACCCATTTCAGTAGGGCAAACTGGGGGTTCGAACGTGGGGAGTTCTTACCGGCCAGATACGGTAGCCATTACACAAGAGGAAGGCGCGAGATGTTCGCGCCAGATCTGCTATTTGACATCGTCCGGGTTCTTCGGCAGAGTTGTTGCAGTCTGCACATAAATGAGGGGGAGATTATGAAACGAACATTCCGTGTGGTGCTGGCCGTGGGATTTGTGATTCCAATGATTCTGCTGAGCGGGTGCCTGTTCAACGTATTTCAGACTGCCAAGATGCTTCAAGCTGGTGATGTGTCGGTCCTTGTGGGATCAGGGCTCATGAACATAGCGATTGACACGGGAACAGCATGGTCATTGACGCCACAGGCTCGACTCAACTTTGGGCTCTCTGATTCTGTTAATTTGGGGATTCATACGGGTGCCCTGATCCCTCTCTCCACAGGTGAGCCCGGATGGCTCGGCGTTGCTACGGATATCAAGTTCTCTCTCGTGAACAACCCAGAGTCGATCTCACTGTCTGTCGGATTTGGTGGCGGCTATGGGCTTCACTTCGTTGGGTGGGGAGTCTTCGGAGAGGTGTTTCTTGATCTGAACGTGTTCCCTCTCTTCTTTGCTTACCAGCCAACGATCCCGTTGAACGGTGACGGATTCTTGGTGTGGCACGATGTGGCTATTGGTATGCCGCTGGTTTTGTCCGAGAAAGCTCGTTTGATTATCCAGATCGATACGCGGAATCTGGGACTGTTCAGCTACGGTATCGGATTCGAGATTAGCTTCTAGCTTTGATTCCTGCAGTGATTGCAGCCAGGATTTTGCGATCGGCTGTTGGGAAGGCGAACTGATCAAGTTCATTAGGGTGAGCCCAGGTCCAATCGGCGACGTCGATGGACTGGGGCTCACCTTTTGTATGCCGACAATGCAGCACATGCAGAGTCATTCGAAAGTGTGTATAGGCATGTTTGATCGCCATGAACGGCCCCACGATGTCTACTTCGATGGCCAGTTCCTCTTGTAGCTCGCGATGCAGTGCCGCCTCAAGAGTTTCTCCCTCCTCAACGCCGCCTCCGGGCAATTCCCACAGCCCTCCCAGCATGTCATCAGGCTTGCGCTGTGCGATCAATAGCTGGCTGCCGGGAGCAAAAGGTTCGCCATCCCAAATGGCACCGGCAACGACATCACGATGGGGGATCTGGGGTTTCTTTGTCCTCTGGGGATAGACAGTCTCTTGTCCTGTACGGCGGGCTTCGCAATAGCCTGCTATCGGACACTGTCCGCAGAGAGGGTTCTTGGGATGGCAGATCCTGGCCCCAAGATCCATCAGTGCTTGATTGAAGGCACTCGCTTTTCCAGCAGGAACGATATCTCCGACGGCGATGAGAAGCTGCTTTCTCGTAGCTGCCTTGGCTATATCTCCGGTGATGCAGAACAGTCGGCTGATGACTCGGATAATGTTACCGTCTAGCACAGGCTCGTCCTTGCCAAAGGCGATCGATGCGATGGCCCCTGCTGTATAAGGTCCGATGCCGGGGAGCTTGCGCAATGCATTGGCTGTGCACGGCAGCTTGCCCGCGTGGTCCGCGACGACGATCTTGGCTGCCTTGCGTAGATTCTGGGCGCGCCGATAGTAGCCCATCCCTTCCCATGCCTTCATCACCTCGTCAATGGAAGCTTCCGCAAGCGCCGCGATTGTGGGGAAGCGTTCGATGAAGGCGACGTAATAGGCCAGCACGCTCTCCACTCTCGTTTGCTGGAGCATGATCTCCGAAACCCAAATGGCATAGGGATCGGAAGTTCGCCGCCACGGCAAGTCCCTTGCCTCAACGTCATACCACGCGAGCA
>CAZKDW010000015.1:0-14374 GCA_964551625.1 uncultured Thermotogae bacterium
TCCAATGATCTTGATCAATACGCGTTTCTTGCGGCGGCCATCAAACTCTCCGTAGAACACCTGTTCCCAAGGGCCAAGGTCGAGGCGTCCGTCTGTGACAGCGAGGGTCACGCTACGTCCCATGATTTGCCTCTTGAGATGGGCATCGCCATTGTCTTCTCCCGTCAGATTATGATCGTACTGACTCGTCGGTTCGTGGGGAGCTAGGCTTTCTAGCCACCGCTCGTAGTCACGATGTAATCCCGTCTCGTCGTCATTGACAAACACAGATGCCGTGATATGCATGGCATTGACAAGGCATAGGCCATCTTGGATTTCACTCTCGCGAAGCCCTGTCTCAATGTCGGATGTGATATTGATAAATCCACGCCGCGTGGGCACGTGGAACCACAATTCTTTGCGATAGCTCTTCATACGGCCTCCTGGGGTCATCCGAAACGTTGGGAACAGTGTATCCGTTCAGGCAGACGCACGGGATTCATTGGTGAGACGAGCGCTGCTAGAATCTGTCATCTGGAGGAATGATGCGAAACCTGCGTTCGGTTTTCTATTACCTTGGCGTGATCCTGATAGCCTTTTCAGTGCTTCAGGCAGCACCTCTTGCGGTTAGCGTACTGTTCAAGGAGACGGTCCAGTTTCCGATGCGCATCTACGCAATTCCCGCGCTCATTAGTCTTGGGATTGGCTTTGCCCTCGTCCTTCTGATGAAGGCTCGCCCCATGACCCCACGCCTCTCCATGGCTGTCGGAGTCCTTGGGTGGATTGCCCTTTCACTCCTCGGTGCCTTGCCCTATTGGCTGGCCTTAGATATCAGCTATCTTGATGCGCTTTTCGAAGCGGTCAGCGGCTTCACGACTACTGGAGCAACTATCCTGACTCGTCTGATTGAATTGCCGAAGAGCATTCTGTTCTGGCGAGCACTGACACAATGGATTGGCGGCCTCGGTATCTTCACACTGTTCCTATTTGTCGTACGCGAATCTGGTGCTCGCCACTCATTGATGGGGGCAGAGGCCCACAAAGTGGCAACTGACCGGTTCTCTCCTGGCGTCTTCAGCTCGTTGCGCATTCTCTGGCTAATCTACGGTGGAATGACCGTTGCTTGTGGTCTGCTATTGTGGGCTGAGGGCATGACGCCGTTTGATGCAATTGCCCATGCATTGACTACGCCATCCACGGGAGGTTTCTCCACGCATGATGCGAGCATAGGCTATTTCGCGAGCGCTGCGCACTCGGTTGCCATCGAGTACACGATTCTAGCCTTCATGTTCGCAGGCGGAACGAGCTTCCTCATCTTCTGGAATCTGCTTCGGCGTAAATGGCACGCGATCTCCGGGAACGTCGAGTTGCGTGTGTGGCTGCTTCTCTTGCTCTTCTCGTTTGGCCTGGTTGTATTCGCAGATCGATCGCATGTTGCATCTGTTGGATGGCATGCTCACATTCGCCATTCGCTGTTTCATGTCGTCTCCATTGCGTCGACAGCAGGCTTCACAATCCAAGATATTTCATCGTCGTGGTTCTCGGCAGGCACACAGCAGGTGCTGTTGGTCCTCATGCTGATTGGCGGCTGTGTCGGCTCTACGGCAGGGGGATTCAAGGTCTTTCGCGTGGCCGTCTTGGGAAGCGTTTTGCGGCATGGTCTGAGATCGCTCGCGGGATCACGCTTGGAGGTCTTGCCATTGCAGCTAGGCCCTCATCGGTTGCACCGAGTGGAGATGGAACGAACTATTCTCGTCGCCGTTGCCTGGGCTCTGTTCCTTTGGATCGGGTGGATGGTCACAACGCTCGCTGGACGGCTTGACGGGTGGGCATCGTTGTCTGGGATTGTTTCCGCAGTGGGCAATATCGGACCACACTTCATCCAGCCCTCTGTGATGGCAACGCTCGGGGCATTAGAAAAATCTGTGTATGCATTGGCGATGATTGCTGGAAGGCTGGAGATCCTTCCGCTGATGATTCTGTTTTCTCGTAGAACCTGGAGGGTTGGAGCATGAGAATTTTGATAGCAGGCGCTGGTGTGACGGGCAGACGATTGGCGAGTCAACTCTCTAAGGGGCGACATGACTTAACCGTCGTAGATCTCAATCGCGAATTGTGTGAAGTGGCAAGCTCTCAGCTTGGCGTGTCGGCAATCTGGGGCAATGCGACGGATGTGTCCGTGCTTGAAGACGCAGAGATCGCGAGGGCAGATGTTGCGATTGCCCTCATGCGTGAGTCTGCAGACAATTTGGCCTTCTCGCTATTGGCTCACAGCGCAGGTGTTAACCGCATCATCTCTCGGATGACCAACCCGAAGTACAAGTCTGCGTTCGAGCTTGCTGGCGTAACAACCATCGTCGATGTCGCTGGCCTCTACCTGGATCAGATGGTCTTGGAAATTGAGCATCCGCAAGTACAACAAGTGGCTTCCATCGTGGCGGGACAAGGACTCATTGTGTTTGTGACCGTCGATGAAGGCTCACTTGCTTCTGGGAAGACGCTGGATGAGCTGCGCTCGGATCGGCGATTTCCCGTTGGCTGCATCGTTGCCGGCCTCCATCGGTCCGAATCCGAAAAGCTGCTCTATCCCACGGGACGAGATCGCATCTTAACCGGAGATCGTCTGTTGCTCGTCGGATCGATTGAAGGGCTCACACGAGCCGCCGACTTGATGGGCTCGCGCTCGTCGCTGCTAAATCTGTTCCGCACCGTCAAGGAGAAGAAACAAGTCGAAGAGATCCATGCCCGCATCGACGCCATGCTTGAGACCGGAGAGCGAGGGGCAGAGGATGAGCCGTCTGAGACGTAGGACGATCTAGCCTCCAACGATTCGGATATCCGGGAACACGAGATGAAGGATGATGTTCTCGGCGTCTGTCTCTGCGTAGAGCAGCAGTGTGAACTCCATTCGCGTAGGATCAGAAAACACGGATTGATCTCGTAACAGTGGGGTGAAGACGAGTCCTTGATTCCGAATGGCGCCATCGGATTGCCTAAGTGCATCGCCAATTGACCAGAAGCCAGTCCATTCTATGATCTGCTTCGTCCCATCGATCAGAAGTTCGAAGGGGGCCACCCCAGCATAGAGCGCGAGGGTTTCAGGCAGACGAGAGTCGCCGATCTCACTGTCTCCGTGAATGATCTGATCTGTCCAGATGGCATCGGCGTGATCAAGTTGCATCCTCAGCACGACGGAATTCTTGGGCAGCAGAGCACCCAGAAACGCTGCCAACGCCTCATCTGGCAGCAAGTCGAATTCAATCATCCCACTCCTTGTGTGTGGATCGATCTGCAGAATCGCTGTTCCCTGAATGACGCGAGCTTCCACACCTGCATAGTCGAAGGCATCTTCGCTGTTGCCGATGAGCCATGGGGTATCGGCTTCAAATCGAAGGTCGTTCGAAAAGGGAACGACAACAAGGAAGATCCAGGCGGCTGCGAGGCCGACCGCAACTAGGCCAATCCAGAAAGCACTTCGTGTCAAGATGGTTCTCCTTGTCTAGATCACGGTGTGATCGTGAATGGAATCTCAAACACTGCCGTGCCATTAAGAGATCCGCGCACGAAGTAGCGGCCTGGCTCCATGTCTTCCACGCTGAGGGAATAGACTCGCCAATCGTTGTCAGAGACGACGTCCTCGACTTGCTTGTCGAAGGTCGCGGGTTCATTCGACCACGCTATGTCGAACAGTTCGCTCGGTTGTGCACGCGTAAAGTGAACGAGCAAATGAATCTCGCCGTCCGAAGACGAGAAGCGCGCTGATTCGTTCGTTCCCACGAAGCCTTCTCGCTTGACTTCATAGTCTGTATAGAGACCGTAGCGAAGTTCTCGCGTATAGGCGGCGGAAAGTGACGATGTGACAGAGTCGGCAATTCCACTGGCCGACTTAACGAGAAGTGAATCGAACCCGCCAAACGAGGTCTCAGCAGGCAGCGTGATTGAATCCGATCCTGCAGCGTCGATAGACCTTTCGATAAGTCCCGTCGCTGTGTTGACGACCGAGATCTGCGCCAGGATTTGTACGGAGTATTTGGTCCCCGGAGCTTCCTTGCTACACGCTCCATTCTCCCAGGATATGCAAACTGTTGTGGCGTCACTTCGTGTATCAACGCCGATGACGGTTCCTGTGATGAGCTTGCTCACTCCTGTGAGGGCTCCTAGCTCGATGGCTGTTGCAGAATCGATCAATCCGCTTTGGGACATCATCTGCTCAGCGAGTAGGCTGTCTAGCTGAGATCGAGCGAAGACATTGATTCCAGATGCATTCACCAGCGCGCTTTCCACACGTGCGCGAACGGTCTCATTGACACCGTCCCATGTGGAGCTATTTCGGAAACTGAGAACGGCCAAGTCAAGGCGGTCTGTCGCTACGATGGCGCGTTGAGAGGGTTCAGGGATGACAAAAAACATGAGGGTCGCAATCAATACGACGGCGACGGCCAGTCCAACGAGAATTCCTGTCGAATTGTCCATGGATACTCCTTCAAAGAGTCCGTTACAGCACTGGAATCAGAGTAATGCGGGGGAATCCTCGATTCAAGCTGCCGTGGCCAAACGATCGCGAAGCATCGAGAACGCAGCAGCACTGGCACTGGCATTGGCTTGTGCCAGATCAGCCGTTTGCAGAAACTGCGCGACAAACGTGGCAGCATAAACGTCGCCGGCTCCCGTTGTGTCTACTGGCGGCAGCGTCTGATTCTTCTGGAAATGGCGCTGGGTTCCCGACCATGCTCTGGCACCGCTCGCGCCGAGCGTATGGGCGCCAACGGGAAAGCGATTGCAAAGACTGTCGATGACGTCTTCGCTCGCAGTCATTCCACTGAGGAGTTGTCCTTCGGATTGATTGGGAAATAGCCACAACCCGTCTGGGAGAAGATCGAGGTATCGTTGAACGCCGAATGAACGAATCAAACTGGCTGGCGGCGGGTCCAGCGATTGCGTCATCCCGTAATGGTCTGCCAGCTCAAACGCTCGAAGAGTTGCGTCACGCTGCGCATCCGAGAGAAGGGCATATCCGGAGATGTGAAGATGGCCGGCATCTCGCGGGAGCGTCTCGGATACCCAGTCTGGCGTCAGGCCATCGTTGGCGCCGCGAGCACACACCATGCTGCGGTCGTCATCCATTTGAATGGCCAAGACGGCCCCAGAGGGCAAGCTTGTTCGAGAGAGTCTTGGTGTCACACCAGCTTGGGTGAGGGAGGTTTCGAGTAAGTCGCCCACGAGATCCTGCCCCACGGCTCCAATGAAGGTTACGGATGCCCCACATTGTGCAGCTGTGCGAGCGAAGGTTCCCGCCGATCCTCCTGGACGAACAGTGACAGCATCACGAGTTTCGTCACCTGCAGCCAGGCTGCCTGGAAGATGTGCGTGGATATCGAGGTTGAGGTCTCCGAGGACGACAATCTGCGTCATGCGGGGTTGCGCAAACTAGCGATGGCATCAGCCATCGCCTTGGCTCGCTCGACGTCAACAGGTGCCTCGACGTCTCCATTCTCCTTCAGAACCGTGCCGACAATGAAGCCATCGGCTTCGCAATACGTCGCTACATTGTCGATGCGAACACCACTTCCGATGAGCACGGGGAGGGACGTGACTTGTTTCACGGTTCGCAGGTCCTCGGGCGATGTGCGGCGTCCGGTTCCGATGCCTGATACGATTAACCCGTCGGGCCCGTTCCTGTCAGCATCCAAGGCCGCTTCTTCCAAGGATGTGAGGTGAGCAGCGTGCTTCACATGGACGTCGGCGAGGATGAGTGTCTTTGTGCCAAGGTCGCGTCGCAATGTAAGCAGCTTGCGAGCCTGTCCTTCAATTGCGCCTTGATCAGTGAAGGCCATACCGCAGAACACGTTGACGCGAATGAAATCGGCGCCCGTCGCCGCTGCGATGGCGAGGGCGGCCATGCCGTCATTGCGTAACACGTTGATGCCAACGGGAATATGCGCTCTCTCGACGAGCACATGGGCGATCTTGGTCATCATGGCAACTGTTTCAACGGGCGCAGTCTTGGCGTACGGTGCGTCGCCCAGGTTCTCGACAAACACGGCATCGACGCCGCCGCTTTCCAGTGCATAGAGGTCGCGTAATGCAGCATCAATAATCGACTTGGTTCCAGTGCGAGCGTAGTTGACACTGCCCGCGAGCGGGTGCAGATGAATCATACCAATGAGAGGCTTGCTATTCAGAAAGGAATCCATGATTGGGAAAGCATATCGAGTCAGGTAGGGAATGCAAACTGTGTCTGCCTATGTGCCCCCTCGAGAAGAAGCTATTGGACCCAGACAGTCACTGAGTAGCCGTCGATCGGCGTGGCGGCTTCCCACGGCCTTCGATGCTCGAATTCAAGTGTCACAGTGCCTGGGCGTATGGCACGATAGCGGAAGATGAATTCGCCGGGCGCGCCTGGTGTTGGCGTGCCAAGGGTCTGATAGTCGTTCTCCTTGACAATCTCAAGCGGAGAGCCTTCGAGAGATGCGGGTGCGACGCGTACCCACTCATATCCTGTCGACGCATTTCCTTCTAATCGAACGACAAGTAGGTCCCCGACATTCAGATTCTGAATCGATCCGCTATCTGTTTTGTCTATTGTGGTTGTGAACAGCGAACAGCTGGCCAGCGCGAAGACTGCAAACAGAGTAAGACATCCGATCAGGAAGGTTTTTTGAACGAATCTCATCATCGTCAACACCTCGCATTCAGTGTAGCTGCGACAAGGAGACAGAGACAACTACGGCGTTGCATACAGTGACGAGAGCCCGATGATGGTAGGGACAGACTGATAGGCTGGAGGAACTTGCCCGATGGCCCATCCTGGGCTGGTTGGCTCAAGGTAGTAATAAAGATCTCCATTCCATGCGTAGAACTGAGAATCCTGGAGCGCGGGTGGAAGCACGCGGATGCCGATGGCCATATGATGCTCTTCTAAGAAAGCTAACAGCACGGCGTCAAATCCAAGCTTCCTGACAAGGGCTGCGGCGAGAATGGCAGAGTCTTCGCAGTCTCCTTGCTGATCAACTAGCATCTCGATCGGGTAGCGCGGGTATTCGCATGGCTCTTCTGCATAGGGAATGGATTGCACCAATGCAATGACGAGATTCAGTCGATCCCAGAGCGGGAGCCCCAGCGCTGAGGCTTCGAGCTTGGTGACGAAGTCCTGCAACACGGTCTGTTCGCGGGGATCATCGACATACGCAGCATAGGCTGTGTAATCTAGGGTTCGCGGCAGGGATTTCTGAAACTGATAGAGATTCGCTGGAAAGTCATACGAGAAGGACCACGTCTTCCCACTGTAGGACCACACATACGTCCTGCGGATCACATCGGCTTGTGCTGCCGCGAATGAACTGAGCAACGTAAGCAATCCCAACAACACAATACCTGTGCGCAATGAGCGCAAGAAGTTCCTCTGAGACTTGGCCACGGACATTCCCCCCCACTATTGACACATGCGCTGGCCGACGATTCGGCTGGCTGAGTCAGTGTGAGTCTAGTTGGAGCGTGTCAACAGACCATGAGTGAAGAATGAAGATCCGATGTGCGTTCTTTCGGATCATCAAATAGAGGGAATGAGAGGGGTTGCTGTGGTTGTCATCTGCCCGAACTTGAGCTCTAGAGTAGCTCCTCGATCATGTCGGATTGCAGGAGATTTGTATGGCCTGTGAATCGAATCACGCCTTGATAATCAATCAGGAACGCGTGGGGGATTCGTGAGACGCCATAAGCATCCATCGTTCGCTCTCCGCCGTCTCTTGCTTCGCTTAGGGCAATGAACTGCGTGTATCCATTGTCAGCAAGGTATTGCCACTCGCCCGAGACGTTCCGGTTGACTGTGATTGTGATGACAATCAGCCCACGATCTGCAAATTCTGCACGCAATTCCTCAAGATGAGGCATGGCTGCCTGGCAGGCTGAACACGAACTTGACCAGAACTCGAAGAGGACAACGTGTCCCAGGAAGTCGGCCAATTGAACAATCTTGCCGGCTTGAGTGGGGAGCGCAAAGGCAGGAGCTCGTTCACCGCTGCGAGTGCCGATGGGAATATCGTAGGGAATAGGAACGTTGGGTACAGCAGCGGCAACAGTCGTCTCTCCCGGCATGGAGGGTTCGGTGATGGGTAGCGCCAGGTCAATCGTCTGCGATATCAAACGCGCCGCGCCTCCATTGTCAATGACGTTCAACGTGACCTCATATTTGCCGATCGTGGGGAAGACGTGCGTTTTTGTTATCCCGGAACCTGTTGAACCATCGCCGAAATTCCAACCGTAAATGGCAATGGAGCCGTCAGGGTCATACGAAGCCGTTGCATCGAGAACGACTGTGATCTGTGATTCATCTTCTGTTGCCCGTACTTCAAAGGCAGCAACAGGTGGCGTATTGGCTGCAGCAGATACGAAAAATAAGAAAATACCTAGGACTGCTACGAATACCGGACTAAGACGATGCTTCACGTGTGGCTCCTTCCAACCTGATGGATCTGTCACCCGCCCCGGCCCGGCGATTGTACATCATATTGAGGACGAACGGGTCCAGATTAGTTTCGCGGTCAATTCGCAGGTCCTGTAGGATGGTTCAATGATCAAGGAAATGGTGGCGAAGACACTCGTTTCGCGCGTCTCTGGAATCGACTCTGTCTTTGGGCTGGATTACGGGCTTAACCTCTATCGAGGCTGTCAACATCGGTGCATCTACTGTGATTCGCGCAGCCTCTGCTACGGCATTGAGAATTTCGACGGAGACGTATTGGTGAAGGTCAATGCGATTGAACTGCTGCGCGATGAGCTGTCTCGAAAGCGGAAGGTGGGAGTCATTGGTACTGGCTCAATGAACGATCCCTACATGCCCTTGGAGGAACAGACGACATTGACGAGGCGAGCGCTGGGAACGATTGCCACATTTGGATTCGGGGTCCACGTGATTACCAAGTCCGATCTGGTCCTTCGAGACATTGATATTCTGCAGAAGATCTCACGCGTGTTCGCGGCCGTGTCCCTGACGATTACTGCAGCGGATGACGCACTCTCGAAGGTCATCGAGCCTGGCGCGCCTCCCTCTTCAGCGCGATTTCGAGCTATGAAGCGCTTGAGCGAAGCGGGGATTGAGACGCGGCTGGCACTCATGCCGACGCTGCCGTTCATCGAAGACTCGTGGGAGAACATCTCGTCGATTGTCGAACAGGCCCACGCCTGCGGCGTCAAAGTCGTCATCCCTTGGTTTGGTATGAGCATGCGGGATCGTCAACGCGACTACTTCTACGCGCGATTGGATGAATCGTTCCCAGGCCTGCGAAGACGCTATGAATCTACGTATGGAGAATCCTATGCTTGTCCATCTCCGGTATCGAAGGATCTGTATCGACGAACCCATCAGCTGTGTGCCACATTGGGAATTGCCACGCAAGTGAGACCCCTACTTGCCCCCACTGCCACAGAATTGTCCCTGTTCGATGAGCCGACATCGTGAGATAGTTGCCGGGCGGACAACGGTTCAGTAGATTGTCACACTATCATGAATCGATTGCCCTATTCCCGCCTTTCCGAGTTCTATGACAACGGGTGGGGCGATTTTGCCGAGTCTAGCCAGCGATTTGTGGCAACCACACTCGATAAGTATGGCGTTCGTGGGGGCAAGATCCTTGAAGTGGCTTGTGGAACGGGCATTCTGGCAATTCACCTGGCTCGAGCTGGCTACACGGTTCTGGGCATTGATCGTTCGCCCGAGATGGTGGCCCTGGCAACAGCCAAGGTTCAGGATGTCGATCGCGTGGAATTTCGAGTCGCTGACATGAGGGTTCTCAAACTGAAGACGCAGTTTGATGCAGCCCTGTGCATGTTCGACTCCATCAACTACCTAACAGAACTCTGCGATGTGGAGGCGATGGTCGCTTCGATCGCTTCAATTTTGAATCATCGTGGAATCTTCATCTTCGACTTCAACTGTCCCATCATCTACTCAGCTTACGACGGTGAGACTGTGAGACGCCGTGTTAAGGAGGGAATCCTGCTCCAAGAGCTTACCTATGACGAGTCGCGTCGGCTCGCGCAAACGGTATTCAGATTCCCCAATGGCGATGTGGAAACACACATTCAGCGCGCCTATCAATTGGATGAAATCGAGCCGATCTTGATGGCTGCGGGCCTCAGGATAAATGCGTGCTTCTCTGACTTTGGCCGACGTGCCAAGTCGTCGGTTTCCGAGCGCCTTATCTGTGTGTGCCAAAAGGTCTAGTCATCCACAATCTGAGTGAGACAATCTCTTGATCATCCTATGGAGGAGCACGTCTAATCGCATAGAGGAGAAGACGATGCCTCCGCCCTATTCAGAAGAGGGTTCGGCGGGTTGATCAGTGTCTTCAGGGCTGAGCATATCTCACAAGGCGCGCCTCGATCTCAGGATCGGTTCCTAGGACCGCTATCGCGGCGCTGTAGGCGGCAAGGGCCTGTGCTTGATAATCGCTAATCTCGGCTTCGAGCGCAGCAAGTTGTTCTTGCTGGCTGGGTGTCAGCGTCTCGTTGCCTTCGAGGCCGCGCTTCTTTGAGGTTGCCTCATCCATCTTAGTCTCGTAGATCGTGCCGATGATGTAGTTGAGATAGAGATCGTCAACGGTACCCTCATCTCTAAGCTCAATGAATGCCTGAAGCCCTGTATCGAGATCCTCCTGCTGCTTGCGGAAGGCATCGAGCATGGGGTCGGCGATTACTATATCGGCTGCCGGGCGGGCGACCGTATACCAATCGCTAAATCGTTGGGACTTCACGTTCGCTTCGAAGTCGGCAGTGACATGTTCAGCCACTTGTGAGAACTCCGGCTTTACTGCGGGTTGGTGCTCGGTAACCCAAATGATGTGATAGCCATACTCGGTTGGAACGATGTCTGAAAATTCTCCTACAGGGGTGCTGAAAGCTGCTTCGTCGAATGATGCAACCATGCGCCCGCGTTCGAACCATCCGAGATCGCCGCCGCGAGCACCGCTGCCCGTATCCGTAGAATATTCCTGAGCTAAGACTGCGAAGTCTGCCCCCCCGTTGAGTTCATCGAGCAGCTGCTGTGCCAAGGCTTCATCTGTCACAAGGATGTGCGACGCGCGGACCTGCTCAGCAATGTCATATTCGCTGCGATGCTCTTCAAAGAAGGCGATAAGCTCGTCCTCAGAGTAGTCAATCGAGCCGGCAATGAGCGTTTGCACGGCCTGATTCTCGTATTCCTCACGAACTGACTGCTTGGCATTGGCAATGAATTGCTCATAGGTAAGATTGCCCGTTTCATATCCGACCAACGCGCCGCTCTCAAACGCGGTCTTAAACTCTGATTCTTCCATATCAAAGTTCGAGAGGAACTCGTTGAACTGCTTCTGAAACTCTGCGTCTACTTCAGTGTCAGACACGGCAGCATCGCGTCGATTTAGCTCGGCAATGATGATCGCGCGTGTTGTCGCCTGCTCTAGCGTCTCATCTTCGATACGTAGGTCAAACAACCGCCCTTGGGCTCCCCCGAGCAGTGTGCGGACATCCTGCCCAAATTGTGAATAGATTTGCTGATACTGATCGAGTACCTGTTGTTTCGTTCGTTCGAAGTCTTCGAGAGAGATGGGAACACCGTTTACGATGGCCACAAATTCGGGTTCGGAACCGACTACTGGTGTCGTGCTGCTAGGCTCAATGGCTGGAAGATCGGCGACTTGACTTGCCGGCTGCTCAGATACGTCATCCGTTGCGGGGGTTGGTTGTCTACTGCATCCAGCGAGAGCCAGAAGCAACAGAGAGACACCAAGGATGAACCAAACCAACGGACGAATGCGCATAACAGCCTCCTTGAATTCGACAAGCATACGGCGTCTGTATGTGAAAGAAAAGACGCCCCTGTGGCAGGATCGTGAAGGCTTCGAACCGCCTCCAAGATGCTCTCGGAAAGAGAAAAAAACTCGAAAAGGGTGAGGAACGCCAAGCTTTGCGCGCCACGGCGTTCCTCAGACGAATCCTGCGGAGGTTGGTGCAGGATGAGTAAGACGATACGAGACAGGTGTGAAGCCTGTGTGGAAAGACCTTGATCAAGACGTGGGCGATTGGTGAGGAGGTTGTGAGCGCAACATGGCCTGGGTAAGTGCATGAGTAAGAACAGGTTGATCGCAACAGTCACTGCGCGAGAAGGTCTAGTCTCAGCAAAGAATTAAACTGGAATTGCGGTTCCAGAATACTTGTATATCGCCTTCTGACCGGCTAACGTACTTGCTGAGGTGATTCTATATGCAACAATTCCGAGGATTGGCGGCAGTATTTGTGTTGGGGCTACTTCTTCTAGCACTGATTGGTTGTTCCTTCTTTAACGGGGCTCCGATTGCCAGTTTCAATGCGACACCCACTACGGGGTCTGCACCACTGGTTGTCCAAGTGAACGCGGCGAGTTCTCTGGATCCAGATGGAGACGCACTAACCTTCTCATGGGATTTCGGGAATGGGACATTCGGATCTGGAGTCTCTGCCTCAACTACGTACGCTACATCAGGACAGTATGAGATTGAGCTGACGGCAACTGACTCGCAAGGCCAGCAATCAACTACATCGCAAACCATCTGGGTCATCGAGGCATCTGACTTCCCGGAAGCCAGTTTTTCAGCCTCTCCATCATCGGGCGGAACGCCTTTAACCGTAGCCTTCAATGCCGCTGCTTCGAGTGTTGGCAACGAATCGATCGTGACCTATTCGTGGACGTACGGAGACGGGGGAACAGGGTCCGGCGTGTCCGTAATCCACTCCTACGCCTATGAGGGAACGTACACGGCGACTCTGACAGTGACCGATGATGAAGGATTGGCCGATACAATGAGTCTACTCATTGTGGTGATCAATGGCGGCCAAGGCGGGTGCAGCTAACTGGACGTAGTCACTAAATGAAGGAATGGGTTGCCAACAAAACAGGCGTACTCCGAGATTGCCCTGCTATGTCCGCACATAGAATCTTCATCACGTCGACATCGTAGGATGAGAAAGATTCCTACTCTAGAGACGTGGCTTGCTCAACGGCAGAGCGAACGAGCCTCAGTCGAAAGTGTGGATGATCGGCTACGGAGGGCTCGGGTTTGTTCTGATGAAGCCGACCTTGGCAAGGCTCTGTCCCGAAAGGATGTCGCAAAATACCACATCCAGCGAATAAGACATTCGCTGGATGTGGTTTGATATTCTGTTCTCGGTCTGTGCGACTTTCGCAGACTAGGCGCTAAGGAACCTGTTCTTCAACGTCTTCCCCTGCTGACGCAATGGCATCAATCTTCCCTTGGATGCCCGCTGCATCGGCAGGGTTGGCTTCCAATGCTTGCTGGTAGGCGTCCAAAGTCTGTGCCCGAAGCGTCTCGATCTGCGCATCAAGTGCGGCATGATCTGCTTCGTCAGCCACAGCCTGTTCATCGAGAGCATCCGTTAGCTTCCTCTCATAGAGCGTTCCCAACACATAAGGAAGATACGAGTCATCGGACGAGCCGTCGAGCTGGACTTGTTCAAGGAGAGCAATGGCTGCATCGACATCCTCTCTTTGCTTGACGATGGCGTCCAACAGCGGATTATGAATCACGATCTCTGCGGCTTCGTACGTGGCTTCATACCACGTCAATGCTGCGGCGTGCCCGCGTTCAGCCTCAATATCTGCACGAACCTGGTCGGCGACGTCGGCGAGTTCGGGAGCAGACGCTTCTTCGCGGTCCGTAAGCATGATGATGTGATAGCCAAACTCGGTTGCGACGATGCCGCTGATGTCTCCGATGGACAGTGCAAATGCGGCTTCGTCAAATGCAGGAACCATGGCACCTCGTCCGAACCAATCAAGATCTCCGCCTGAAGCGCTGCTAGGACAGGTGGATCGTTCGCGCGCTAGCTCTGCAAAGTCGCCACCGTCGTTTAGTTCGGCAAGGATCTCTTCAGCTTCTTCTTGCGTATCGACCAAGATGTGCGACGCACGAATGCGCTCTTGCGTTTCATAGTTGGCCTTGTTGGTGACGTAGTAGTCGTTGAGCTCTTCATCGGTGATGTCAATGGGGCCGGCAACAGCCGTCTGTACTGCGATTGTCAACATCTGATTTGCGATGTAATCCATCACATCAGCCTTAAATGATTCGACAGTTCGTCCTTGCTCAGAGAGAACCCCGGCAAGATCGGCTTCAGTCCACCCTTGACCTGCGAGGAAATCGCCATATTGCGAATCCATTTCAGCCTGAATTTCTTCTTGAGAGATCACAATGCTGCGGGCATCTGCTTCTTGCTTCGTCAGGATGAGCTGAACAATCTGCAGCAAGGATTCTGCCTCGATTCCTAGTTCAAATACCCGCCCATCGGCGCCAGCCAAGAGCGTGGCAATGTCCATCCCAAACTGTGCATAGGTCTGTGCATACTGATTGAGAAGAGCGCCCTTTGC